>NZ_SJOS01000012.1:0-60255 GCF_012027765.1 Pseudoflavonifractor sp. SW1122
CTGGACCCCATTTTGAAAAGTGCTGGCTTCCAGCAGGCCGTCCACGACGCTGTGGTGGATGTGCTCCGCTCCAAAGAGGGGCAGCAGCTGCTGGAACAGGCGGTAGCCCGTTACCTGCGCAAATAACCACAAAAAAGATCGGACCAGGATGTTCTCTCATCCCAGTCCGATCTTTTTTCTTATAACAGCGGAGCAAACACCTGCAAGATCTCCCGCCCCAAGCGGCGGTAGTAGGGCACGCTCTTACACTGCTCCAGGGTCACCGCCACGCTCTTGTCCTGGGTGCTCAAAAAGTCGTCCCGGATGTGGTGGACGGTGGGGGTTCCGTACAGGAGCACCCCGTTTTCAAAGTGCAAAAACATACTGCGGTAGTCCATATTCACGGTACCTACGGTGGCATAACAGTCGTCCACCACAAAGTTTTTGCTGTGGATGAAGCCGGGGGTGTACTCATAGATCTTCACGCCCGCCTCCAATAGCTCATCATAGTGAGCCCGGGTCACCTCAAACACCGTCTTTTTGTCCGGGATATGGGGGGTGATGATACGCACGTCCACCCCGGACTTGGCGGCGGTGGTGAGGGCTACCGTCATGGAGTAGTCAATGACCAGATACGGCGTGGTGATGTACACATACCGCTTGGCCCGGTTGATGAGGTTGAGATACACCGACAGCCCCACCGGCTCATTGTCCCAAGGGCAGTCCTGGTAGGGCTGCACATAGCCCACCTCGCTCCACGCCGAGGGCTCCGGCCGGTAGCCGTCAAAGTCCTCGGCACTGTTCTCAGTGAAGTCCCACATGGACAGGAAAGACACCGTCATAGACCACACCGCATCCCCCTCCAGGCGGATGGCAGAGTCCTTCCAGTGGCCGAACCGGGACTTGACGTTGATATACTCATCCGCCATATTGATGCCCCCGGTAAAGGCCACCGTTCCATCGATGATCATATATTTCCGGTGGTCCCGGTTATTCTGGCGCAGGGACACCACCGGGAGGATGCGGTTAAACACCCGGCACTGGATGCCCAGCTTTTCCATGCGCTCCGGGTAATCTGCCGGAAGGGTGAAGATGGACCCCACGTCGTCGTAGATCACCCGGACCTCCACCCCCTGCTGCACCTTCACTTGCAGCACGTCCAGGATGGAGTTCCAAAGCTTACCCTCTTCAATGATAAAGTATTCGATGAAGATATACCGCTTGGCTCCCCACAGGGCGGCCAGAATGTCGCTGTAACAGTTGTCCCCCAGGGGATAATAGTGGCTCTTGGTGTTGCCATACACCGGGCAGTGGGCCACCTGCTCCAGGTAGTTGGCCATGCACGAAGCATCCGAGCCAATGAGCTGAGTCAGGGCCCCGGCCCGGTGGCACTCATCCCCCAGGTTCTGGCACACTTTCTCCTCCATGATGCGCAGACGCTTCTGGTTGAAGTTGGACAGGTGGTTTCCACCCAAGAGCAGATAGGCCAGCGACCCAAAGGGCATCAGACCCAGAACAATGATAATCCAGCTGATCTTATACCCTGGGTTGCTCTTACTGGCCACAATCCACACCACCACCAGAATGGACAAGATCAAAAAAGCCCCATGTATCATGTCGTAATGGGGAATCTCCTGTAGCCTGGAAAGGGCAAACCCGTAGAACCCCAGCTGAACGACGATCAACACCGCCATAATGCCCAGTCGGTGAAACAACAACTTTCCGATATGCGTCAGTATCCGATTCATGGTATCTCCTCTTTACCGCAAAACCACGCTGTCCTCGCCCAGCGTCTCTCTCAGTTCCTCCAGCAGCACCGCATGGTGCAGACAGCCCGCCAGCAGCTTCTTTTTGCTGTCTTGCAGGTAGACCACCGTGCGGCTCTGGCCGGGGAACATACTCAGCAGCTTTTTCAGCCACACCAGGGACTCATTTCCGTCGGGCAGGCGAATCCACAGGGTCTTTTCTGTCTCGCTCTCCTCTGGCGTTGGGCTCTGCTGGTCCTCTCCACTCAGGGGTCCAATCCAGTCAGCCATGATCTGAGGCTCTTTCTCGTCCCGCTGAGACAAACGCCCGGTGACGGCCACCGGCAGACCCGCCTTGAGGTAGTGGCCACACTCCCCCAGCACCCGGGAAAACACCATCAGCTCCATGGCTCCCGTGGCATCCTCCAGGGAGACGTAGGCCATCATGGTGTTATTCTTGGTGGTCTTGGTCTTCACTGTGGCCACCACACCCGCCACGGTCACCTTCTGGCCGTCGGAGAACTTGGGGGGACGGTCCCCCTCCTCCGAGCAGCCCTGAATCAGGGTGGCAATGGGCACCGCACGGAGTTTTTGCACCTGGCGGCGATACTGGTCCATGGGGTGGCCGGACAGATACAGGCCTGTGACCCCCTTCTCCATGGCCATGAGCTCAGCGGGAGAAAACTCGGGAATGTCAGGAAGTTTCATCTCCGGCTCCAGGCTCTCCTGACCCCCGAACAGGTCAAACTGGCCTTCCAGCTTCTGCCGCTGGTCCCGGAGGATGGAGTCCACCACCTGCTCAAAGACCTTCAATAGTTGGCTGCGGCGGTAGCCCATGCGGTCAAAGCAGCCCGCCCGGATGAGGCTTTCCAGCACCCGCTTGTTCAGGTCGTTGTGGCTCATGCGGGCGCAGAAGTCAGGGAAGGAGGTGAAGGGCCCCCCCTGCTGCCGCTGGGTCAGCACCGCATTGACAAAGCCCCGGCCCACGCCCTTGAGGGCGGCCAGTCCGAATCGGATGTTATTGCCCGATACGGTAAAGCTCAGACCCGACTCGTTGATATCAGGGGGCAACAGAGTGATGCCATTCTCCTTACACTCGGCGATATACTCCGCCACCTTGTCCTGGGAGTCCAGCACCGAGGTGAGCAGAGCCGCCATATACTCTCGGGTGTAGTGACACTTAAACCACGCCGTCTGATAGGCCACAATGGCGTAGCTCACGGCGTGGGCCTTGTTGAAGGCGTAGTTGGCAAAGGCGTAAATTTCATCATAGATGGCTTGGGCATCCTCCGCCGGAATACCCCGAGCCACACAGCCCTCAATGTTGCGCTGAGGGTCGCCGTGGATAAAGGCCTCCCGCTCCCGCTCAATGTCCTTGACCTTCTTCTTACTCATGGCCCGGCGCACCATGTCTGCCTGGCCCAGAGAGTAGCCCGCCAGGCGGCGGAAAATCTCAATGACCTGCTCCTGGTAGACAATACACCCGTAGGTCACGGACAGAATGGGCTCCAGGGCGGGATTCCGGTAGGAAATGCACCGGGGGTCCTGCTTGCTGGCGATAAACTTGGGGATGGAGTCCATGGGGCCGGGGCGGTACAGGGCGATGATAGCGGTGATGTCCTCAATGTTCTGGGGCTTGAGGCCCACGCACACCCCCGTCATGCCCGCAGACTCCATCTGGAACACCCCCGAGGTGTGCCCCTCGGAGAGCATACGGAACACCTCCGGGTCGTCGTCTCGAATCTCGCTGAGAGAGAAGTCCGGGTTGTGCTCCTTGACCATCTTCACCGCATCGTCCAAAATAGTCAGGTTCCGCAAGCCCAAAAAGTCCATTTTCAAAAGGCCCAGCTCTTCCAGGGTCACCATAGTGTACTGGGTCACCGGCACGTCGTCGTTGGTGGCCAGGGGCACGTACTCATATACAGGCCGCCGGGTAATGACCACGCCAGCGGCGTGGGTGGAGGCGTTGCGGGGCATGCCCTCCAGCTTCCGGGCCATGTCCACCAGCTGTTTTACCTTTTCATTGCCGTTGTACAGGTCCGCCAGCCCCTTGGACAGCACCAGGGCCTTGTCCAGGGTCATATCCAGGGCAAAGGGCACCTGCTTGGCAATGGCGTCCACCTCGGCGTAGGGCATGTCCATCACTCGGCCCACGTCCCGGATGGCTGCCTTGGCCTTCATGGTACCAAAGGTGACGATCTGGGCCACGTGGTCCCCCCCATACTTCCGGGACACGTAGTCGATGACTTCCTGACGGCGGCGGATGCAGAAGTCAATGTCAATATCCGGCATGGTCACTCGCTCAGGGTTGAGGAATCGCTCGAAGTACAGGGAGTACTTCATGGGGTCAATGTCGGTGATATACAGACAGTAGGACACCATGGACCCGGCGGCGGAGCCACGGCCTGGGCCCACGGGGATACCCTGGCTCTTGGCGTAGCCGATGAAGTCGGAGACGATGAGGAAGTAGTCCACAAAGCCCATGCGGCGAATCATGTTCATCTCCATCTCCAGCCGCTGCTGGTACTCCTCCCCGGCCCCTGGATACCGCTGCTGGAAGCCCTGACGGCACAGACGCTCAAAATAGGCGTCCCCGTCGGTCTCCCCCTCCGGCAACTTGAACTCCGGCAGGTGGTGGACTCCAAACTGGAAGTCCACTTGACACATCTGGGCGATCTTGGCGGTATTCTCTATGGCCTCCGGGCACTGGGGAAAGAGGGCGTACATCTCCTCTTCGCTTTTGATGTAGAACTCCTGGGTCTCGAAACGCATACGGTCCGCGTCCTCCAGCCGCTTGCCCGTCTGGACGCACATGAGCACGTCCTGCATCACCGAGTCCTCTCGGGTGAGGTAGTGGGCGTCGTTGGTGGCCACCAGGGGAATCCCTGTCTCGGCGTGGAGTCGGAAAATTCCGGCGTTCACCGCCTTCTGCTGGTCGATGCCGTGGTCCTGAATCTCCAGGTAGTAGCTGTCCTCCCCAAAGATGTCCCGCATCTCCAGGGCGTGGGCCAGCGCCCCCTGGTAGTCCCCCGCCATGAGCCGCCGGGGAATTTCCCCGCCCAGGCAGGCAGACAGGGCGATGAGGCCCTCACTGTGGGCCCGCAGCTGCTCCATATCCACCCGAGGTCTGCCGTAAAAGCCCTCCACATAGGCCATGGACACCAGATAGCTGAGGTTGCGGTACCCCGTCTCATTTTTACACAGCAGCACCAGGTGGCGGGGGGAGCCGTCCAGCTCTCGGGTGTGGTCGAACCGGGACCGGGGTGCCACATACACCTCACAGCCGATGATGGGCTTGATGCCCGCCCCCAGGCAGGCCCGGTAAAAGTCCACAGCGCCGAACATCACTCCGTGGTCGGTGATGGCCACAGCCTCCTGTCCCAGCTCCTTGACCCGCTCCACCAACTGCTTGATGCGGCAGGCCCCGTCCAACAGGGAGTATTCGGTATGTACATGTAGATGGACAAAAGCCATGAATGTATCCTCCTGGGTAAAAAGTTTTCTCTCTCAGCTCTCCGCCAGCTGGGCCAGCTTGCGCAGTCGGTGGTTCAAAGCGGACTTGGACACCGGAGGGGTGCACAGCTCTGCCAACTGTGCCAAGGTCAACTCCGGGTGGGCCATGCGCAGGTCCACCGCCTCCTTTAATTTATCCGGCAGGTCTTCCAGCATTCCCCGCTCTTCCAGGCGGTAGATGGCGTCCATCTGCCACCGGGCCGCCTCCACCGTCTTATCCAGGTTGGCGGCATCACAGTTGACCCTCCGGTTGACGCTGCCCCGCAGGTCCCGCTCCAGCTTGGCGGTCATGATCTCCATGGCGGAGACAGGGGCGCCTACGGTGGTGAGAAAGTCCTCAATGTGGTCGCTCTGCTTGAAATAGGTCACGTGGTTGCCCTTGCGCTGGGTGTCCTTGGGGGTAAAGCCCAGCTCCTGGAGCAGGGCGATGCTCTCCCGTCCCACGGCCCCGTGAGAGGTGGCCAGCTCCAGATGATAGCTCTTGCCCGGGTCGGTCACCGAGCCTCCCGCCAAAAAGGCGCCTCGGAAAAAGGCCGTCTGGCAGTGTTCCTCCTCCAGATGGGCAAAGTTGATGTGCACCGACACCGCAGAGTCCCGCTCCAGTCCGAAGGTGTCAAAGAGGATGTGCAGCTTCTCCGGGTCCTCGATGAGAAAGCTCCCCTTCCCCTCCCCGGTGGGAATTACGTCAAACTCCACCTTAAATGCCTTGCGAAACAGCAGGGGCAGCCGCTGCTTAAGCTGGGGGGACTCCGTAATGATGCGCACCTGTCGGGGCTGGAAGGTGTTGCAGTAGAGCAAAATCCCGTAGGCCTCCGCCTGAGCGCAGCAGCGGCGGCTGAGGGGCTGTTTGCATAGTTCTTGTTTTACCTGGGCAGAAAAGGTCACATGCATCTGCTCCTTTTGTCAAAATGTCTTGGTGTGTCCCCGCTGCTGGTACAGCTCCAGCACCGCCTGGGCCACCTTGTCCCCGGAATGCCGGGCGAAGTCCACCTTTTCATCGGTGAGGGGGCGGCACACTACCTCAGCCCCCAGAATCTCCATCTCCCGGCGGTCTACCACCAGAGGCACAGCGTCCTCCAGCTGGTAGCGGTACAACATCTCACGGGGCAGAGTGGCGTTGTTGCACAGGCACAGGTCCACCAACTGGGGCCCGCCGTGCTCCAACAGGGCCGCCAGATGCTCGGAGGCAGTCATGCCCTCGGTCTCCCCGTCCTGAGTCATGATGTTGCAGACGTAGATTTTCAGCGCCTTGCTCTCCTCAATGGCGTCAGAGATGCCGTCCACCAGCAGGTTGGGGATGACGCTGGTGTACAGGCTGCCAGGCCCCAGCAAAATGATGTCCGCCCGGCTGATGGCCTCCACCGCTGCAGGCAGGGCGGGGGGATGCTCGGGGATGAGGCGCACATGGTGAATCCCGCAGTTTTGCTGCTTTTTAAAGTTGAAGATTTTGGACTCTCCGCACACCTGGGTGCCGTTTTCAAATACGGCCTCCAGCTGGATGTTCTCGTTGGTCACCGGCAGAATGGTGCCTCGAATGGCCAGGACCTGGCTCATCTGGGCCACCGCCTGGTCGAAGGAGGTAGAAATTCCGTCCAGGGCCGCCAGAAGCAGATTGCCGAAGGCCTGCCCCGCCAGTCGTCCCTCGGGATAACGGTAGGCAAGCAGAGTGCGCATGAGGGACTCTTCGTCGGCCAGGGCCTCCATGCAGTTGCGGATATCCCCCGGCGGGGGCATACCCAGCTCCTCCCGCAGGGTGCCGGAGCCGCCGCCGTCATCCGCCACCGTGACAATGGCAGTGAGGTCATCGGTGCAGTTCTTCAATCCACGCAACACGGCAGACAGTCCGTGTCCGCCGCCAATGGCCACAATGGCCGGTCCGTGTTTCTTTCCCATATCTCAAGCCCTCGTCATGTCCCGGTGGTTCTCCGAGACCTGATAGCCCAAACTACGCACATACTCCGCCAGCGCATGGGTCATGGCAACCGAGCGGTGCTGGCCACCCGTGCAGCCGATGGCCACCACCACCATGCTCTTTCCCTCCTCGACAAACTGAGGCAGCAAAAATCCCACCATATCCTCCAGCTTCTCCAGGAATTCCCGGCTCTGGGCAAACTGGAATACGTAATCCCGCACGCCGTCATCCAAGCCCGTCTGGTGCTTCAACTCTTCGATGTAAAAGGGGTTGGGCAAAAATCGCACGTCAAAGACCAGGTCCGCCTCCATGGGCAGGCCGTATTTAAATCCAAAAGAGGTGACGCACACATTCAGCTGGCTGACCTTCTTCCGCCCGGGGTACACCAACTCCAGCACTCGGTCCCGCAGCTTTCGGGTGGACATGGCGTCGGTCTGGAGCACGATGTCCGCCCGATCCCGAACCGGCTTCATGAGCCTGCGCTCCATCTGAACGGCTCGGGCCAAAGTGCCCTGGCTGTCCATCAGGGGGTGGCTGCGGCGGGTCTCCTTGTACCGCTTGATGATGGTCTGGTCATCCGCCTCCACAAACAGAATCTGATAGGGCACCTTCATGCTGTCCAGGGTGTCCAAAGCCTGGAACAGGCCGTCAAAGTGGCTGCCACCCCGGATATCACACACCACGGCAGCCCGCTGATGCTCCCCACTGCCCATCTGGCACAGCTCTGCAAATTTGGGAATCAGCTCCGGTGGCAAGTTATCCACACAAAAATAGCCGCTGTCCTCCAAAATGGAGATTACCGTGGACTTTCCCGCCCCGGACACACCCGATACGATGAATAACTGCATACTCTCTGCCTCCTTACTTGAGGTATCTGACCTCTGGCTCCAGCTCCACACCGGTGTCCTGGAACACCCGCTCCCGGACCTGATCCATCAGACGCAGAATGTCGGCACAAGTGGCCCCTCCTACGTTGACGACAAATCCAGCGTGCTTCTCCGAAACCATGGCGCCGCCCACACGCAGGCCCTTGAGGCCGCACTGGTCAATGAGGGCGGCGGCAAAATGGCCCTCCGGACGCTTAAAGGTGGAGCCTGCACTGGGAAAATCCAGGGGCTGCTTCTCCCGGCGGCGGCCAGCCAAATCCTTCATTTTGTCTCGGATTTCCTGGCCGTCACCTGGCTCCAGGTGGAGCTTGGCCCATAGCACCAAGTTTTCCCCGTCGCTAAAGGCGGTATGGCGGTAGGCAAACTGGCAGCGCTCAGCGTCCCACTCCTCCACCTCTCCGCTGGAAGTCAGCACCCCCACCTGGGTCACGACCTGTTTCAGCTCCCCGCCGTAGGCGCCAGCGTTCATGGTCACGCCGCCGCCCAAGCTGCCAGGAATGCCATGGGCAAATTCCAGCCCCGTGAGCTGGGCCTGGGCCGCCTGGTTGGCCAGCTGGGAGAGGAGAATTCCAGCCTCTGCCGTCACATTCTCCCCCTCAATGTGGCACTGGGCATACTGGGGCACCGTTTTGATCACGAAAGCATTCACGCCGTGATCGTCCACCAGCAGATTGGAGCCGTTGCCCACCATCACCGTGGGAATCTCCCAGGCACGGGCCAGCTTCACCGCCTCCACCAGCTCCTCCGTCTGTCGGGGCAGCGCCATCAGCGCCGCCGGACCGCCCACCCGAAAGGTGGTGTGGCGGCTCATCGGCTCATCCTGACGCAGTTCCAGCTGGGGCAGCCGCTGCCTGAGCTGCTGGTACAGCTTATGTATCTCATTCATATGCAAACCCTCCGGCTTGTGTCTCTAGGTTGGTATCTGGTTAGAAAGATACTCGTGTATTATAGCAGAATTCCCGTTAAAAAAAAAGTGTGGTTCTCCACGAAATTGGGAGGGGCGTTGTTAGGCAACGCCCCTCCCAGACCGGGTTTCAGCAGCAGGGATTGCAGTTTTTGGCCTCCTGGTAGCCTTCTGGCGGGGAAACCGTGTTGGGCGGGAAGAACTCCTCGGTGGGGAACTGGACCTTGCGGAACAGAGCGCAGGGGTCCTCCTCGTTTCCACCGGTGCACTCCTTGTTGGGAATGCAGTAGTCATAGGCGGGAATGAGCAGCTGGCTGTCTCGCTCCAGCCGAATCATGGAGAACTGACCCAGGGTCACATACACCCGCTTGCCCTCGCTGCTCATGGACAGCTCGCCGGGGAAGCAGGAGGTGATGCAGGTGGGGATGTCGTTGGGGTCGCAGCAACAGCAGCAGCCGTTGCTCTCACAGCCATCCACCAGCTTCATCCCCAGGATGATGGGATCAACCGCCTCCACGGTCGGGATCAACTGGAGAGGTCCCGCCATCCGCCCTCAAAATAATCCGCACCTCTCCCCGCTCGTCGGCGGTGATCTTCTCCACCAGCTTGGCTACATCCGCCCGTTCCAGCCCCTCCCACCTCATGTACACTTCCAACTGCGCCAGAATCTCCGCTTCGTTTCTGTGCTCTCCTGCCCTTTTCACCTGTAAAGCACCTTCCCTTGTCTGTATTTCTGCCAGTTCCTGTTGCAGCTGTTCCAGGGGGATAATTCCGTTGGCATAGAGCCGCTCATACCGCTTCTTTCGCTGTGCCAGCCGTTCCAGTTCACTCTCCTCCTGGGGCACCCCTGAGATATGGTTCAGAACTCCATCCACCACACGCTGCTTCCATCCTTCCAGGTTGGTGATACACTCACCGACATGGTCCCGGATGGCAGCCACCAGCTGCTCCTCCTCGATTTTGGTGCGGTTGGCACACAGCCCCTGATCATTGCCCCAACACTTCCAGTACACCCGGGTGTTGGCATAGGTATAGGTCTTGCGGCAAAAGCTTCTCCCGCACTCTCCGCAGACAATGAGGCCGCTGAAGGGATGCCGGGCGCTATATCGGCCTGGAGATTGCCCCGGCCCACAGGCCTTGGCCCGCTGTTGCCGCTGCTGCTGGGCCTGGGCAAACTGCTCCGGGGTAACAATGGCCCACTGGGGCCGAGAATGGTGAAATTGTTCCTGCACAGGCAGCTTCTTCCGCTTCCCCGTGAGGTAGTTTTCCACTTCATACTTGTGATTGACGTGGTGGCCGCAGTAGATGGGGTTTGTGAGGATACGGTGGACAGCGGACGGAGTCCACGGACAGCCCTGCTTGGTCACATACCCCAGCCCGTTGAGCTGCTGGGCGATGGTACGGCACCCCAGCCCCTGCTCCACATACAGAGCGAAGATCTTCCTCACCACCTGAGCCTCTTCCGGACAGATGGCCAGTTGGAAATTGTCCACCCGATGGTAGCCGTAGAGAAGCCGAGGCACCCGCCCCTTCTGGGCGTTGAGGCGTTTACCAAACTTTACGCGGCGGCTGAGGTTGGCACTCTCCTCTTGAGCCAGGGCCCCAAATAGGGTGAGCACAAACTCGGACTCCCCCAGGCTGTCCATATTGGCGGTGAGAAAGCGGGTATTCACCCCCAGGTCTTTGAGGGCCCGCACGCTCTGGAGGAAATCCACTGTATTGCGGGCAAATCGGGAAATATCTTTCACCACCACCAAGTCGAAGTGATGTCGGGCAGCATCTCGAAGTAACGCCTGAAACTGCTCTCGTTTCCGCATCTGGGTGCCGGAAATTCCCTCATCGGCATAGACCCGGACCAACTCGTACCCGTTGGTCCGGGCATAGGCTTCAAAAAACTCCTTCTGATTGGCCAGACTGTCCAGCTGCTCCTCTTTGGCCGTGGACACCCGGCAATAGGCTGCAATTCTCACACACTTCTTCCCTTCTTTCCAAAAAAGATAAAGAGGGGTCTCCCCCTCTCTATCTCCAGCAGCTGCACAGCTTTTCCGTCAAGATTCTGCCCCACAACTCTTGCAGAGCGTCTCCTCTGTTGTGGTCCACGATGACAAAGTGAATGTGCAAAGCAATCACCCCCACACCACTGTATGAGGGGAAGTGCCGGGTATGACAAAGAGCTGGCGCAGAGGTATCTCTGCACCAGCTCTTCTGATACGTATTGGGTCTGATTACAGGACCCCGTGGACCAGCTCGCCCCGGAACAGGACGGCCTTCAGGTTCAGGTCCTTGTCCAGGACCACCACGTTGGCGTCCTTGCCCACGTCCAGGCTACCCACACGGTCGTAGATGCCGATGGACTTGGCGGAGTTGACGGCGGCGGCCATCACGGCATCCTCCAGGGGGATGCCGAAGGAGACGGCCGTCTTCATGCAGTTCATCAGGTCGGTGACAGAACCAGCCAGAGTGCCGTCGACCAGCTCAGCCCGGTTGCCCTTGACGAACACGGCCTGACCGCCCAAGGTGTACTCACCGTCGGGCATACCAGCGGCACGCATGGTGTCGCTGACCAGCACCATCCGCTCACGGCCCATCATCCGGAAGGTGGCCCGGATGACAGCGGGGTGCACGTGCACGCCGTCACAGATGATCTCCACGTAGGCGTCCTTGCTGTCGGCAGCAGCGCCGATGACGCCGGGGTCACGGTGAGCAAAGGGAGGCATGGCGTTGTAGAGGTGGGTGACATGGTTGGCACCAGCCTCAAACGCAGCCATAGCAGTGTCATAGTCGGCGGTGGTGTGAGCCAGGCTCACGGACACCTCGTCCTTCACCTCACGGATGAAGTCCATGGCGCCATCCAGCTCGGGAGCCAGAGAAACCAGCTTCACCAGGCCCTGGGAACACTCCTTCAGGTGGCGCAGCAGAGCCACGTCGGGATCGCGCAGCCAAGCGCCGTTCTGAGCGCCCTTCTTGGCAGCGGCCAGGAAGGGACCCTCCAGGTGGATACCCACCAGCTCAGCGCCGGGCACATTGGCGGCACGGTGCTGGGCAGCAGTGGTGCACACCTTCTCCAGCTGCTCGGCAGCCAGAGTCATGCCAGCGGGGCAAATCTGGGTCACGCCACGGGACAGCTCGTAAGCTGCCATATCCGCCAGACCCTGAGCGTCTGCGTCGGAGACATCGGCCCCCACGCAGCCGTGGAAATGGACATCGGTGAGGCCAGGAATGACATAGCACCCGGACACGTCCACGCCGTTGTCCTGACAATTCTCTACGATCTTTCCGCCCTCCAGGCACACGTCTTTGACAACAAAGCCGGCCTGGGGATCAAAGACCTGTCCGCCCGTGAGTCTCACAGGCACCCCTCCTTACGCAGCACGGAGAAGGCGGCCTCGTCGCCCACCACAGTCACGTTGGGGTGCAGCTGCAGCAGAGAGGCGGGCACGCGGGGAGTGATGGGGCCAAAGAAAGCCTTGTGGACGATCTCAGCCTTGTCCTCGCCGCTGACAACCACCACCACGGAACGAGCCTGGAGAATGGCGGCCATGCCCATGGTCAGAGCCTGACGGGGCACGTCAGCCTCAGAGGCGAAGAAACGCTTGTTGGCGTCGATGGTGCTCTGAGCCAGCTCCACCACGTGAGTGGGGCCCACAAACTCATCGGCGGGCTCGTTGAAGCCGATGTGGCCGTTGTGGCCCATGCCCAGCAGCTGCAGGTCGATACCGCCCAGCTCACGGATGTGGGCGTCGTAGGCAGCGCACTCAGCGTCAGCATCCTCAGCCTTACCGTTGGGGACGCTGGTATTGGCCACATCAATATCCACGTGGTTGAAGAGGTTGTTCTGCATGAAGTAGCGGTAGCTCTGGTCGTGATCGCCAGACAGGCCCTTGTACTCGTCCAGGTTGACGGAACGGACGTTGGCAAAGGACAGGTCGCCCTTGTTGTACCACTCGATCAGCTGCTTATAGGTGCCGATGGGGGTGGAACCGGTGGCCAGACCCAGCACGCAATTGGGCTTGACGATGACTTGCGCAGAGATGAGATTCGCGGCCTGACGGCTCATAGCCGTGTAGTCAGCGCAGGAAATAAATCTCATAATTGATAACCTCCTAAATTTACAGTCCGCATCCCGAACTAGCCAGGGTCTCCCCCGCCTATCCCGGAACGCCAAGTATTTCCCTTCCCTATGTATGGATTCCCACACTCAGAAGGGCTCTATATGTATCATAACTTTATCAAACCCAAATATCAATAGATTTTCCAAACTTTTTTTGAATTTGTTTCCTTGCAGGAAAATTTTCGCCATTTTTTACCTGCCCAGTTGATTGCAACCGTCTCCACTACCGCCACAGGCAGGTTGCTGTTCTCCAGCGCCTGGGTGTCCAAGCTGCCCATGGAGGCGTTGGAGGAGAACACTTTGGCCGAGCCCTCGCTGCCAAAGAGGATGGCTCGCTTGTCAAACACCGCCAGTCCGCACACAGACACCGGGCGGGATGCCCCCACAAAGGCGTCTGCCGTGACGCGGTAAAAGTAGCGGACGTCCACGGTGTAGAATCCCCGGTGGAATCCCATGGGCTCCACGTCAATGTAGGCGTATAGCAGCTCGGCCTTTCCAGCCTTCAGGCTGATGGCCCGATCAATGACAGCCTGGGAACTGGCTGTGGGGTAAAGGCGCAGATCTTCCACGCAGTCCTTATCGCGACAGCTGTCGTAAATTTTTCTGGTGTGAATGCACACGGCCTCTCGAATACCAGCGGTATCGCAGATGGGGCCGGGCTCAATCAATTCAGCCATAGATCAATACCTCCCGATGGTTGATGGGAACAAGAACAGAGAGATTCTCCCTTCTTCCATTCCCATTGTATGACCACCGGGAAAAAGGGTGCAAAAGCCCCCTTGCCACTCAAGGTTGCGGCAAGGGGGCTCTGGGGTTTTATTAGGGCTGACGCAGGGCGATCTCGTGGCGCTTGGGGCCAGTGGAGACAATGGTGATGGGCACACCGATGTGGGATTCCAGGAACTTCACGTAGTTCTTGGCCTGCTCCGGCAGGGCCTCAAAGTCGGTGATACCACGCACATCGCTCTTCCAACCGGGCAGAGTCTCAAACACAGGCTTGGCCCGCATCAGGCTGGGCGTGGTGGGGAACCGGTCGGTGACCTGGCCGTCGATCTCGTAGCCCACGCACACCTTAATCTCGTCCAGATAGCCCAGCACGTCCAGACAGGTCAGAGCCACCTGGGTGGCACCCTGAACCATACAGCCGTACTTGGTGGCTACCGCGTCGAACCAGCCCACACGGCGGGGACGGCCGGTGGTGGCGCCGAACTCACCCTTATCACCGCCACGGCGGCGCAGCTCATCGCCCTCTTCCCCGGTGACTTCACTGACAAAGGGCTCGGTGTTGGAACCCACAGAGGAAGAATAGGACTTGGTGACGCAGATGACATCCTTGATGGCGGTGGGAGGCACGGCAGCGCCCACGCAACCAAAGCCAGCCAGGGTGTGAGAAGAGGTGGTCATGGGGAAGATGCCCAGATCAGGGTCCTTCATGGAGCCCAGCTGACCCTCCAGCAGGATGGTCTTGCCCTGGGCCAGGGCCTCGTGGACAAAGGTCACCGCATCCCCAACATAGGGACGGATCATCTCCCGGCACTCCAGCAGCTGCTGGAACAGCGCCTCCACGTCCAGAGCAGGCTTGTGGTACAGGTGCTGGAACATCACATTCTTCAGCTCTACGGCCCGAGTCAGGCGGTCGCGCAGCCGCTCCTCGTCAAAGAGGTCGCACACCTGGATGCCAATCTTGGCATATTTGTCGGAATAGAAGGGAGCAATGCCGCTCTTGGTGGAGCCAAAGGCCTTTCCGCCCAGACGCTCCTCCTCGTAGCTGTCCTGGAGCACGTGGTAGGGCATGAGCAACTGGGCCCGCTCCGAAATGATCAGCTTGGGAGCAGGCACGCCCTGATCGGTGATGGACTTGAGCTCCTCCACCAGCTTCACCACATCCAGGGCAACGCCGTTGCCAATGATGTTGGTGACGTGGGGATAAAAAATGCCGGAGGGCAGAATGTGAAGCGCAAACCGACCGTAGTCATTGATAATGGTATGACCAGCGTTGGCACCGCCCTGGAACCGGATGACCACGTCCGAGGTCTCCGCCAGCATGTCGGTGATCTTGCCCTTTCCTTCGTCGCCCCAGTTGGCACCTACGATTGCTTTAACCATAATTACCTCCGCAGTGCGGGATTCGCAACCATGTAAATGGATTTGCCTTATCCGCAACGCATTACGTGACTATTATAATATTATATTCCCCAGGACGCAAGCCTTTTCCGCCACTCTGATAGATTTTATCCGGCTTCATTCTTTTACCTCTTTACTTTCTTGAAGCGCAATGGTATGATAGATACGCAATTACACCAGCACCTACTATAAAGAAATGGAGGCTGCACTATGCAGAAAAACAACTCTGAGAATGCAGAGATGCTGTACCAAGCCATTTTGTCTCTCTCCTCTCCAGAGGAATGTCGGGCTTTCTTCCAGGACCTGTGCACCGTGGCGGAGCTGCGGGCCATGGCACAACGTCTGGAAGTGGCTGTGCTGTTGGACAGCGGTATGATTTACAATGATATTTTGGAGCGCACTGGCGCATCCAGCGCTACCATCAGCCGGGTCAACCGCGCACTCCAGTACGGCGCAGATGGGTATAAAACCGTCCTTCCCCGTCTAAAGTGATTGTATGGAGCAATATACCTCTCTGGCGGAATACTATGACCGTCTCACCGGAGACGTGGGCTATTCCCACTGGGCGGACTATGTGGAGCGGCATTTCCGCCGTCTGAAGCATCCCGTTCGCTCGGTGGCGGAGTTGGCCTGCGGCACCGGCTCTCTCACCTCCATCTTGGCATCCCGAGGCTACCAGATGACTGCTGTAGATATCTCAGCGGACATGCTGTGCGTAGCGGCACAGAAGTGTCAAGACCAGGAGGTTCTTTTTCTGTGCCAGGATATGGCCAAATTCACCTTGCTGGAACCAGTGGATGCCGTCATCTGCTGCCTGGACAGCGTCAACTATGTCACCCGCCCCCAGAGGCTGCGCCGGGCCTTCGCCCAGGTGTATCGCAACCTCAAGCCCGGCGGGCTCTTTCTCTTTGACGCAAAAACTCCGTTGGCCCTGGAGGAGGCGGACGGACAGACTTATCTGGACGAGGACGAAAGCCTGATGTGTATATGGCGGGCGGACTACGAACCCCGGCGGCGCATCTGTGGCTACGGCATCGACCTGTTCACCCTGCGGCCGGACGGGGCATGGAATCGGGAGAGTGAATACCATGAGGAGTACGCCTATACCCCTCAGGAACTCACCGACTTTCTCACCCAAGCTGGCTTCTCCTCCATCAAGCAATACAGCAATCTAAAAATGTGCCCTCCCAAAGAGGAGGATCGGCGCATTTTCTTTGCAGCACGAAAGGAACAATAAAAATTTATGGATCAACTTGTACGTGTCATTGCCAAAGACGCCCCCATCAAAGCCACTGCCCTGTCCGCCACGGATCTGGTGGAGCGGGCCCGTGCCATTCATGACACCTGGCCGGTGGCCACTGCCGCCCTGGGCCGTCTGCTCATGGGCGCATCCATGATGGGCAATATGTTGAAAAATGAGGACGGCTCTGTGACCCTCCGCATCCGCGGCGGCGGCCCTCTGGGCAGCCTCACCGCCGTCTCCGATAGCCAGGGTAATGTCCGGGGCTATGTCACCAATCCTGCGGTGGATGTACCTCGCAAGGCCCACGCCAAGCTGGACGTGGGCGCTGCCGTGGGCTGTGACGGAGAACTCACCGTTATCAAAGATATCGGTATGCGGGAGCCCTACGTAGGCTCTGTCCAACTGGTGGGCGGTGAGATTGCCGAGGACATCGCCGCCTACTTTATGGAGAGCGAGCAGATTCCCACGGCCTGCGCTTTGGGGGTCCTGGTGGCTCCTGACCAGACGGTACAGGCCGCTGGGGGCTATCTCATCCAACTGCTCCCCGGTGCCACCGACGAGGTCATCTCCGCTGTGGAGCGTGGCATTGCCAAGGTGGGCGCCGTCAGCGCCAAGCTGGACCAAGGCATCAGCCCCTTGGATCTGCTCCACGAGGTGCTGGGTGAGTTTGAGCTGGAAGTGTTGGAGACTACCCCGGTGGAATACCGCTGCCAGTGCTCCCGGGAACGGGTGTCTCGGGCTCTCATCAGCATGGGAAAAAATGAGTTGGAATCTCTGATTCAGGACCAAGGCAGCGCCGAACTCACCTGCCAATTCTGCGATAAAGTTTATCATTTCTCAGAAGATGAGTTAAAACAGTTACTTTTGGAGGCAACTTCATAATTTTCAAAAAAACTTGAAAAAAGGTGTTGACATTTCCCCCAGTGCTTGCTATAATAACCAACGTCGTCTGACGAGCGACAGCGCCGAGCAAGGCGCAAGCACTGGGGAGCATAGCTCAGCTGGGAGAGCACTTGCCTTACAAGCAAGGGGTCACAGGTTCGAGCCCTGTTGTTCCCACCAAGACATTCTAGTTGGAATGTCAACACATGTGGCGCGGTAGTTCAGTTGGTTAGAACGCCGGCCTGTCACGCCGGAGGTCGAGGGTTCAAGTCCCTTCCGCGTCGCCACTTTTATGCCTCTGTAGCTCAGTTGGTAGAGCAGTGGACTGAAAATCCACGTGTCGCTGGTTCGATTCCGGCCGGAGGCACCATTTGCGAGTGTAGCTCATCTGGTAGAGCGCCACCTTGCCAAGGTGGAGGTAGCGAGTTCGAGCCTCGTCACTCGCTCCACTTAAAATAGAAGCGGATCTTCCACTTCTATTTTAAGTGGAGGGTGCATATTATAAAAGTGTCTCTGGCGCCATAGCCAAGTGGTAAGGCAAGGGTCTGCAAAATCCTGATGCCCCAGTTCAAATCTGGGTGGCGCCTCCATATCGCCGCAAGTGTCGAGGCGCTTGCGGCGATTTTTCTTTTCCCTCTTCCCTGTTATGTGCCCTAAAAAACATCCGGGTGTGGCGAAGCTTGGTATCGCGCTTGGTTCGGGTCCAAGAGGCCGCAGGTTCAAATCCTGTCACTCGGACCAAAAAACACCGCTGACGAGATGTCGGCGGTGTTTTTTTGTTTTGCTTGATTTTGTTGAACCTGCGGCCTCTTGCATGGAAATCCGCCGCCTTATGGCCCTCAGAGTGTCAACTCTGTGGGCCATAGGTTCAAATCCTGTCACTCGGACCAAAAATCCGCTGTTTTTTCGAGAAAACAGCGGATTTTTCTTTTGATTTGTGCCTGAATTTTAGGGTAATTTTTACGTTTTTCAGGTTGACCACATAAATACCACAGACAGGTTTTATTTTTTGACCACAGGAAGGGTGCTTCTTTTCATTTTGTAAGGAGTGCCCTTCTTTTGTTTTCTGTGGCGTAGGGTTTGAGGGGGCCACGCCTCACCTTATAAAACCTTTTCGTATTCCAGTTCCGACCACCCCCAGTGGTAGAGCATCTACCCTCCCAGAGTCATTAACAGGAATATTACAAATTTCAAAATGTGCTCAAACACCACCATTTTCCCGCTTTGCTTTTTTCATAGGCAATATGCTATACTATACTTGGAATATTGGGTATAGCTGCCCGGAAACGAGAGGTCACATCCATGCAAAAAAATTCATTGGGAGATACCCTGAGAGAACTACGCAAGCAAAAGAGACTTTCCCAGGAGGATCTAGCTGAGGGAATCTGTTCCACAGTATCTATCTCGCGCATTGAGAATGGAAACCAAATTCCTTCTCAACCTGTATTAGAAGCATTACTAGAAAAACTGGGCACTGGGCTGTACCAAATTTGCAACGTGTACTACCGCAGTGAGAAGCAGCAGGATTTTGAGGAAAGAGCCCAGACAGTCATCAATCTGGCGGACGAGGAGAATGTGGATCGGGCTTGGGATGAACTAAAACTTCTACAACAAGACTGCCCTGACGATACTCGGAGTCGACAACTTTGCTGGTTGGTAGAGGCCACGTTACGGCTACAATGCCACGACACGGACCCAGAGAACTATCCTTTCGAAGAAACCTTGGAGCTAGCCCAAAAGGCGCTGTCCCTAACCCGCCCCAACTTCGACTACGAAAACTTCCCCAGCTCTGTGCTGACTATCTTAGAGGTGGATCTGCTCCATATCATAGTCGCCATTTGGGCCGGCATGGACCGCAATATGGATGCTTTGCGCCTGGGCGAGCGCCTGTATGCATCACTGAAAAAGCACGAAAGTGATGTAGTCAGCTATCAACGAGCCAAAATCAATGTGGTGCGAAACCTGGGCGCCATTTTGGCCAAAATGAAGATGTACCAAGATGCGCTGCAATATATCGATGAGGCAGAGGCCTTGAGTCTGAAGAACAACGAGCACAGTCTATTGGTGATGATCGAATTGACCCGGGCAGAGATTTACTGCCTTACGGACCGCAAAGAGGAGTGCGCCGATATTTTGAAGACATTGGCAGCCTATACGGCATTGACAAAACAAAAAACATATCTTTCGTCTATTCAACGCCTTGCCCACGACAAACTGGGCCTTGACTTGTAAAAAACCACCGCTTAACAAATGATGTTATATGACCATAACAAATCGTGTAAGATTATTGTGAACACGGCTTGTTATGGTCTTTTTCTGGTTTTGAGGTAAAATGCTTTCAGATGGCATAAAAACGGAGTAATCCATTCGAAAAACCAGGAGGAATGACCATGCGACGCTATATTTTTGGCAAAAACAAGCTACTCACTGCCACCATGGCGGTTGTGACCGTCATGCACACGGCAGCACAGGCGATGGTGGCCCTGATGATCAGCTGGATCATTGACACAATTAACGAGATTATTTTTACCGGCGACACCAGTCCGATCGCCAGCATTGCAATCCTTTGTGTTGTGTTTGCCGTGTTTGTGGGGATTGTAGTATTTTCATCTATGTATCTCCAGGGCCTTTGGATAAAAAAGATCATGCTGAAGCTGAAAAACTCTTTGTTCCATGGCATGCTACACCAACCTATGGATACCTATCAAAACTGTAATAGCGCTGTAAACCTGACTCTACTGACCCAGTCCGTGGGAACTTTTGAGGAAAACTATCTGAAAAATAGTATCAAGATTTTCGAGTCGGCCTTTAGCATTGTGATGGCGGTGGTGTTGCTGTTCACTATCAATCCCATGGTAGCCATAATCTCCATCGTGTCCATGTGCATTCCAACGCTGCTGCCCCAGCTGTTCGGCAAAAAAATGGCTCACTGTCAAGAGACGGTTGTAAAGAAAACCACCGATTATACCGGCAAAGTAAAGGATGCACTGACCGGCTACGAGGTGCTAAAAACGTACCATGCTGAGCTACAAAACGAAGCAATCTGCCAAGATCAGGCCGACGCCATGGAGAGCAGCAAGTTGAAGATGACCGCAACCAATGCCATGGTGTATAGCGTGGCCAATATTTCCTCGGTAATGGTACAGCTATTCATTATGCTGCTAGCAGGCATTTTCGCGGTGCGCGGTCTGATTTCTCTGGGCAATATCTTAGCTGTGGTAAATTTGACTAGCATGGTGGTGTCCCCCGCCTTTGAAATTTCGGGGCAGATTACACAGCTGAAGTCTACCCAGCCCATTGTGAGCCAGATGCTGGCCCTGTTAAACACCTCTGATGCCCCCATCCCCAGGTCTGAGGTCAAACGGAGCATCGTTCTGGACAATGTGACGTTTTCTTATGCAGATTCCCCTGTGCTGGCCCATGCTAGCGCCCAGTTTGAACAGGGTAAAAAGTATGCCATCATTGGGAAAAGCGGCAGCGGAAAAAGCACCTTGTTAAAGCTGCTCGCCGGATACTATAACGACTTCGACGGCAACATCCTAGTGGACGGCCAAGCGGACATGCAGTGCGACTGCGCAGTCATTCATCAAAATGTGTTTTTGTTTGATGACACCATCCGCAACAATATCACCCTGCACGGCGATTACACCGACGCCCAAGTGCAGGAGGCCGTCTATGCGGCCGGGTTGGATGAAGTAGTGGCCGACTGGCCGGAGGGGCTAGAGACAAACGTCTCAGAAAATGGTGCACGCTTCTCTGGTGGCGAACGGCAGCGTATTGCCATAGCTCGGGCTCTGCTACACAGAAAATCCTTGCTTTTAGTGGACGAAGCCACATCTGCCCTGGATGCCGAGAATGCAGCTAAAATTGAAGATAGCATTCTGAGCCTAAAAGGCATAACCTGCATTGCTGTGACTCACAAATCTGATCCTAAGATATTGGCTCGATACGACCAAGTTTTACGCATGGAAAACGGTATGCTGTCCCCCGAGCGAAAGATTTTCTGAAGGAAATAGTAGAGCAGATCTACACTCTGTAAACCGGGAAAACTGTGCTTTGACGTAGCACAGTCTTCCCGGTTTTCTCTCACCACCCCTGCCTTCCTAAACTCCGCCCTGACCTCATCACTGAGAGCTTCAATCTCTGCATTCATCTCCCGGATTGGCTCTTCCAGCTTCTCCTCGCACTCCTCTTCCGTCGGGGTGTAGACATTCCGGGGGCGTTTCTTTCCATCTGGCCACACTGAGGAATATCTTCCCTCTCAGCGACAATCGTTAATCTTACTGACGCATACTGTCCTTGGGCTGCACCAAGTGAGCCGGACAGAGGTGAATACTTCCGCTCTTCTCGCTTTTCCTCTGGATCGGTAATCGATACTTTCATATCTCCCCCTGTAATATGGTTCGTACAAATCACAATAAGCGTCGATACCGCCATCCATTTGGAGTTTTGTCGATGGGCATAAAGCCGCATGCTTCAAACATCTTCCGAGAGCCCACATTATACTCATAGATTTCCGCTACCTCCAGGGACGAAAATCCCAGGCGCTTTGCCCGGTCTACCAGGGCCAAGATCACCTTCTTTCCAATCCCATGCCCTCGCAAACCGGGCTCTCCAATCACAATGGGCATGTCCTCCCTCCAAAAGGAAACATCTCCAATTGGTACAAACCCATTGCCACAGGGATTGTATTCAATAAAGTACACCTCGCCACGAGCCTGCAAGTAGTGGTACATCTGATATACTTTCTCCATGGTATATGGAGTTGTCTTCCCGTCCACCAGCCACAACGTATGTTCATCCTGATACCACTTCAGCGCAAAGGTGCATTCATCGGTATACCTATGTAGACGGAGCGTCTCATCAATTTGGATAAACTCCGGCTGTTCAATCCCGCTCATCGGCATATTACATCACATCCTCAACGTGTCATATGTGTACAGCGCAGGAGAAGGGACCTCTCCCCTCTCCTACGCTGCCGCTTTTTCTTACATCTTCAATGCCCCGGACAGGTTCTCCATGGCGTCGCCGGCCACCTTGGCCGCCTTGCTCACCGTCTTCTGCATCTTGGTCTTCTTCTTGGGGCTCAAGGCCATGCCCATCACGCCGCCCGCCAACATGCTCAATCCTGCCACGGGAATCATCATACTCATCTTCATCGCACATGTCCTCCTTTACTTTGGTCCAACCATAGTGTGCCCAGCGCAAAGGATTTCTCTATGCCAGTTTCTTCAGAATTGGTAAATTTTTAAATTTCTAAATCCAGCGACACTGGGCAGTGGTCGCTGCCGTAAACATCGGGGTGGATGAATGCCCCCTGTACCTTCTCCGCCAACCGCTGGGACACCACAAAGTAGTCAATCCGCCACCCCGCATTGTTGGCCCGGGCATTGAAGCGGTAGCTCCACCAAGAGTACGCCCCGGTGAGGTCCGGGTACAAATACCGGAAGGTATCCACAAACCCACTGTCCAGCAGCAGCCCAAACTGCTCCCGCTCCTGGTCGGAGAACCCTGCCTTGCCCCGGTTGGGGCCGGGATTTTTCAGGTCAATCTCCTTGTGGGCCACATTCAGGTCTCCGCAGTAGATCACCGGCTTGGTCTTGTCCAGTTCCATGAGATAGGCCCGCAGGTCCCGCTCCCACTCCATACGGTAGTCAATACGGGCCAACTCGTTCTGGGCGTTGGGGGTATAGCAGTTGACCAGGTAGAACTCCGGATACTCCAGGGTGATGAGCCGCCCCTCGTGGTCGTGGGGCTCCAGGCCCATGCCGTAGCGTACCGAGAGCGGCTTATGGCGGGTAAAAATGGCGGTACCGGAATACCCCTTCTTCTCTGCCGAGTTCCAGAACTCCTCGTAGCCGGGCAGGTCTACATGGGCCTGGCCCTGCTCCATCTTGGTCTCCTGGAGACAGATGAAGTCCGCATCCAGCCCCAGCACCGATTCCTCAAATCCTTTTTTCAGACAGGCCCGCAGGCCGTTGACGTTCCATGAGACAAATTTCATGTGGTTTCTCCTTTTTTCACGCACAGGATGACCAGGTGGACGATACAGAAGATCAAAGCCGCAGCCATAGCAGCCGCCTCCCAGAACATCACCAGGTAATCCTCCGAAATGTATAGAATATAGTTGTACTTTAGGCGCAAATAGACGCTGTAGCTGGCCAGAGAAGAGCCGCACACCAGCACTGCTGCCGGAATGCGCCGCCAGTTACTCACCGCCCAGCACACCGCCAGCACGTCGGCCAGATAGAAATACCGCTCGTGCATGTGAGGCAGCAAAAACGGAATCCCCACCACCAGCACCATAGCTACTACCATGGCCATCTGGTTGTCCAGCTTTTTCCCCTTCCACGCTCCAATAAACAGCATGGCAAAGGCCAGAATCATAGCGGCAATGATGCCCATCTGGGACAGAAACGCAGGGTCATAGGTGGCGTGGGCGGGCAAGAACTGATAGACGGAAGGAGCATTCAGCGTCAGCCGGTCATACTCCCCCATCTGCCCCAAGTATACGGACAAAATGTCCTTCCAGGGCTTGCCCAGCAGCAGGGCTGGAATTGCCGTGAGGACATACACCCCGGGGAACACAAACAGCTCCCGGAATTTCACCCGCCCCGCCAGCCACAGCACACCCCACAGAGGCATGATAAACACCGTCTGGAGTTTGAAGGAGAAGGCTACCGCCAGCCACACCAGGGACCACTTGTTCTTGCCCTCCAGCACGCAGGCCACCGCATGGACCACCAGGGCCCCGTAGATGGCGTCACACTGAGCCCAGTAGCTGCCGTTGAGCACCACCGTGGGCACAAAGAGCAGCACGCCAAAGGCGATCTGGGGCAGTATGGTATTTCCCTTCTCTTTGGTCAGTACCCGCACCAGGCGCAGGCCGCCCCAGGCCAGAATCACATCCAGGAAGATGGAGAACAGCTTGTACAGGTACAGGTCTGGGATATCCAGATAGGAAATCAAGGCAATAAAGTAGAGGTACGGCACATTGTAATTGCCTACGGGCTGAGAAATAGCTCCCAAGCCGCCGCCCTCCCGGATCACGTCGTACCACTGACTGAGGAAGGTGAGGTAATCGTCGCTCTCGTGGTCCAACAGCAGGCACCGCACCAGCATAGCTGCCGCCAGAGGGAGAAGCAATACCAGAATCTGGTTGATCGGAACATTCTCTTTTTTCAGCAGCAATCCGCCCAGGGCTGCCATGAGCACTAGGCACACCGCCACCCACACGCGATCTGCCACGCTCCCCTGATGGAGCTGGAGCGCCGCCGCCACCGTCCCCAACAGACACGCCAGGGCCAGTATCCCACACAGTTTTTCTTGCCATCGCACTTTTGACCAACTCATGGTGATCTCCTGCTTTCCATTTTGTCTATTCGTTGTATTCTACCATGCCTTCCTCTGGGATTTCAACCGCATTCTTGCGGGGAATGGTTGACTTTTTTCTATATAAGATGTATGCTTTAGTCTGAATTTTCAAAACACTTCTGGAGGATGACTCTATGTGCGGTTTTACCGGATTTCTCTCCCGCTCTACCCCTGATGTCACTGCCCTTCACGCCATGGGCGATTCCATTATTCACCGTGGCCCCGACGAAGAGGGCTACTATACCGATGACCACTGCGCCATCGCCCACCGCCGCCTGTCCATCATTGACCTGGCCCACGGCCACCAGCCCATGACCAGCCCCGACGGGCGTTATATTTTGGCCTATAACGGAGAAGTTTATAACTTCCAGACCCTGCGCACCCAGCTCCAGGAGCTGGGCCATACCTTCCAGACCACCTCTGACACCGAGGTGGTGCTCCACGGCTATATGGAGTGGGGCGCTGAGGTCACCGGGAAGCTGCGTGGCATGTTCGCCTTTGTCATATGGGACACCCAGACCAAGACCCTGTACGGCGCTCGTGACCCCTTCGGCATCAAGCCCTTCTACTACGCCCCCATGGGGGACACCTTCTTCTTCGGCTCGGAGCTCAAGAGCTTTCTCCCCCACCCCGACTTCAAAAAGGAGCTGAACCGGGAGGCATTGAAGTTCTACCTCACCTTCCAGTACTCCGCTCTGGACGAGTCCTTCTTTAAGGGTGTGTTCCGTCTGCTTCCCGGCCATCACTTCACCTACCGGGATGGCAAGCTGGACATGAGCGCCTACTACACCTTCTCCTTTGAGCCCGACTCCAAGAGCCTGGAAGAGCACGCCCAGGAGATTCGAGAGGTGGTCACCGAGTCGGTGGAGGCCCACCAAATCAGTGACGTGGAAGTGGGTGCCTTCCTCTCCGGCGGTATTGACTCCAGCGTCATCACCGCTCTGTCCCACCCGGACAAGACCTACTCCGTGGGCTTTGCCAACAAGGGCTTTGACGAGACCAGCGAGGCCAAGGCCCTGTGTGAGGAGCTGGGGCTGAAGAACATCTCCAAGACCATCACCGCCGAGGAGTTCTTCGACATTCTGCCCACCATCCAGTACTACGCCGATGAGCCCAACGCCAACCTGTCCACTGTGCCCCTGTACTTTTTGTCCAAGCTGGCGGCCCAGGACGTGAAGGTGGTGCTGTCCGGTGAGGGCTCCGACGAGCTGTTTGGCGGATACATCACCTACCACACCACCAAGCCCTACCGGGCCTACCGCAAGCTGCCCCTTCCCATCCGCAAGGCAGTGGCAGGTGTGGTGTCCAAGCTGCCCCCCTTCCACGGCCAGGGCTTCTTGACCAAGGCCGCCAAGCCTGTGGAGGACACCTTTGTGGGTCAGGCCTTCATCTTTGACAACGACGAGGTGGAGCAGGTTCTCACCCCCGCCTACCGCAGCAGCCGCACCTGGAAGGACATCACTGCCCCCTATTTTGCCCAGGTGAAGGATGCCGACGACCTGACCAAGATGCAGTATCTGGATTTGCACCTGTGGCAGCCCCTGGACATTCTGCGCAAGGCCGACCGGATGACCATGGCCAACTCCCTGGAGCTGCGGGTGCCCTATCTGGACCGGGAGGTGTGGAAGGTGGCCCGCTCCATCCCCAGCAACCAGAAGATGCGGGGCAAGTCCACCACCAAGTTCCCCCTGCGTCAGGCCGCCGTGCCCATGCTCCCCGATGACTGGATCAAGCGTCCCAAGGTGGGCTTCCCTGTCCCCTTCATCGCCTGGCTCAAGGAGGAGAAGTACTACAACTGGGCCAAGGAGCTCATCAACCAGGACTATGTGGCCGAGTTCTTCGACCAGAAGTATCTGCTGGACCTGCTGGAGCAGCACTACTCCGGCAAAGCCCGCACTCACCGCAAGCTGTACACCGTGCTGTCCTTCCTCATCTGGTATCAGGTGTACTTCCCCGAGGTGTGTGGTGTGGCTCCCTACCAGCCTAAATAATCTATTGTCATATCCTACAGTCCGCAGCGGTCCCCCCGTTGCGGACTGTTATCGTTGTGATGAATTTTGCCATATCCCGCCGGTGTTACAAGAACCTGCTATTGAAATCACAACCTTTCTTTTATATAATAGTAGCACTGCCTTATTTTATTGATTCAGGAAGGTGCCATTATGAGTTTGCGAGTGGGCATTGATATCGGCTCCACCACCGTCAAAGTGGTGGTGCTGGACGAAGAGAACCAAGTATTATTCCGCTCCTATGAGCGGCATTATTCCAAGACCCGGGAACGGGCCTGTGAGACCCTGCACTCCATTGAGGATATGCTGCGGGGCAAAGAGGTGAAGCTGGTCATTACCGGCTCTGCCGGATTGGGCGTGGCCAAGGCCGCTGGACTGGACTTTGTCCAGGAGGTATATGCCACCGCCGCCGCGGTGAACACCTACATTCCCGACACGGACGCCGTCATCGAGCTGGGCGGCGAGGACGCCAAGATCATCTTCTTCGGCGGCGCTTTGGAGGAGCGTATGAACGGCTCCTGCGCCGGCGGTACCGGAGCCTTCATTGACCAGATGGCCACGCTGATGAACGTCACGGTCAATGAGCTGGATGAACTGTCCCTGAAACATGAGAAGATTTACCCCATCGCCTCCCGGTGCGGCGTGTTTGCCAAGTCCGACATCCAGCCCATCCTCAACCAGGGTGGACGGAAAGAGGACGTGGCCGCCTCCATCTTCCAGGCGGTGGTGGACCAGACTGTGGCTGGCCTGACCCAGGGCCGAGAGCTCAAGGGCAAGATCGTCTTTTTGGGCGGCCCCCTCACCTTCTTAAAGGGCCTGCGGGAGCGCTTTGTGGAGACCCTCCAGCTGGACGAGGAGCACGCCATCTTCCCCAAGGACGGCGACTGCTTTGCCGCCATTGGCGCTGCCCTGTGCTCAGAGGAGTACGCCGCCCGTCCCTTTGAAGAGCTGCTGAAGCTACTGGAGGAGAGCCGGGACGCCACCACCGTGGTGGACACCATGCCCCCCCTGTTCCAGTCCCAGGAGGAGTACGACGCCTTTGTGGCCCGCCACAACGCCTCCACGCCCCCCCAGCTGGACATTCACACCTACATCGGCGACGCCTACCTGGGCATTGACGCCGGTTCCACCACCACCAAGATGGCCCTCATCGCCCCCGATGGCGGCCTGCTGTACACCTACTACCACTCCAACCAGGGCAACCCGGTGTCCGTGGTCCTGCCCCAGCTCAAGGAAATCTACGAGCTGTGCGGTGACCGCATCACCATTAAGGGCTCTGCCGTCACGGGTTACGGTGAGGACCTCATTAAAAACGCCTTTAACTGTGACTTAGGGCTGGTAGAGACGGTGGCCCACTACCGCGCCGCCGCCCACTTCAACCCCGACGTGGACTTTATCATCGACATCGGCGGCCAGGACATGAAGTGCTTTAAAATCCGCAACGGGGCCGTGGACTCCATCATGCTCAACGAGGCCTGTTCCTCCGGCTGCGGCTCCTTTATTGAGACCTTCGCCAAAGCCCTGGGCTACTCCATTGCGGACTTTGCCAAGATGGGCCTGTTTGCCCAGCGCCCGGTGAACCTGGGCTCCCGGTGCACCGTGTTTATGAACTCCTCGGTGAAGCAGGCCCAAAAGGACGGGGCCAGCGTGGAGGAGATCTCCGCTGGTCTGTCCATCTCCATCGTGAAAAACGCCGTGTATAAGGTTATCCGCGCCGCCAGCGCCGACGACCTGGGCAAGCACATCGTGGTCCAGGGCGGCACCTTCTACAACGACGCCGTGCTCCGGGCCTTTGAGCAGGAGTTGAAGCGGGACGTGACCCGTCCCACCATCTCGGGCATCATGGGCGCCTTCGGCGCCGCTCTGGCCGCCCGCAACCTGCACCTGGAGAAGTCCACCCTGCTGGGCCCTGAGGCGCTGGAGAACTTCACCCACACCGCCAAGCCGGTGACCTGCAACCTGTGCACCAACCACTGCTCCCTCACCGTCAACACCTTTGACGGCGGCCGCCGATTCATCTCCGGCAACCGCTGCTCCCGCCCCTTGGGCAAGGAGAAGGTGGAGCTGCCTGATCTGTACAACTACAAGTATCGCAAGCTCCGCTCCATGGAGGGCAAGGGCTTCGGCAACGGCTCCCGGGGCCGCATCGGCATCCCCTTCGGGCTGAACATGTATGAGAACCTGCCCTTCTGGTTTGAGCTGTTCACCCGCCTCAACTTCGAGGTGGTGCTCTCCCCCGAGTCCTCCCGCAAGCTGTACATCAAGGGCCAGCGCACCATCCCCTCGGACACCGTGTGCTATCCCGCCAAGCTCCTCCACGGCCACGTGCAGGCTCTGGTGGAAGCCGGGGTGGACGCCATCTTCTACCCCTGCATGTCCTACAACTTCGACGAGAAGACCTCGGACAACAACTACAACTGCCCGGTGGTGGCCTACTACCCTGAGTTGCTGGCTGCCAACGTGCCCGACCTGAAAAAGACCCGGTTCCTCTACCCCTATGCCGGACTGCACCGTCAAAAGGACTATGAGCGCATCGGTTCCCAGTGGTTCTCCGACACCTTCGGCATTCCCCGCCGAGAGGTGGTCCACGCCATCCGGGCCGCCTACCAGGCCTACGACCTGTACAAGCAGGAGATCCGGGCGGTGGGCCAGTCCTACATCGACAAGGCCCGGGCCGAGGGCCGTCCCATCATCGTCATGGCTGGTCGTCCCTACCACATCGACCCGGAGATCAACCACGGCATCAACGACCTGGTCACCTCCTTTGGCTTTGTACTGGTCAGTGAGGATGCCGTGGCCTATCACGAGGATTATGCCCCCCGGAAGGTGCTCAATCAGTGGACCTTCCAGTCCCGGATGTACAACGCCGCCCGCTACGTGTGCACCCAGCCCGACATGCAGCTGATTCAGCTGGTAAGCTTCGGCTGCGGCACCGATGCCATCACTGGCGACGAGGTGCGCTCCATCCTGGAAGAGGGCGGCAAGCTGTACACCCAGCTGAAAATCGACGACATCAGCAACCTGGGCGCTGTCCGCATCCGTGTGCGTTCCCTCATGGCCGCCATGGAGGAGCGGGATCAGAGCCAGGGCTGATGTCCACTGGACCAAGTTCCGAAAGGAGAAAACAACATGGCTGAATTGGTTTACGCCAAAGATGGGCGTCTTCTGTTCACCAAAGAGATGAAGCAGGAGTACACCCTGCTGATGCCCCAGATGCTTCCCGTTCACTTTGGCATGTTCCGCCAGCTGCTGGTGCTGGAGGGCTACAAGGTGGATATGCTCACCACCAACCACAGAGGCATTGTGGACGAGGGCCTGAAGTACGTCCACAACGACACCTGTTACCCCGCCCTGCTGGTCATTGGCCAGCTCATTGATGCCGTCAAGCATGGCGGTTATGACCCCCACAAGGTGGCTCTGCTCATCACCCAGACCGGCGGCGGATGCCGTGCCTCCAACTACATCCACCTGCTGCGCAAGGCTCTGGAGAAGGCTGGCATGTCCTACATCCCGGTCATCTCGGTAAACCTCTCCGGTATGGAGAAGAACCCCGGTTGGAGCCTCACCCTCCCCCTCATCCGCAAGATGATCTATGCCATGATGTACGGTGACCTCATCGTCAACGTGGCCAACCAGGTGCGCCCCTATGAGGTGATGAAGGGGGACACCGACAAGATGGTGGAGACCTGGGAGAACAAGCTCATTGAGGGCTTCCAGAAAGGCAAAGGCATGAACCGCAAGGAGATGCGCCAGATCTTCGACCAAATCTGCGCTGACTTTGCCGACATCCCCGTGGCCGGACCTCAGAAGGTGCGTGTAGGCGTGGTGGGTGAGATCTACGTCAAGTTCTCCCCTCTGGGCAACAACAACCTGGAGGACTTCCTCCTCTCCGAGGGCGCTGAGCCCGTGGTGCCCGGCCTCACCGACTTCATGATCTTCAAGATCTTCAACCGGGAGTCCGACGTGGACCTGTACGGCGGCAAGTGGATCAAAAAGAAGGTCTGTCAGATCTTCAAGGGCTACATTGAGGAGTGCCAGAAGGACATGATCGCCGCTCTGAAAAAGACCCGCTTCCACGCTCCCGGCACCTTTGAGAACATGCACAAGCTGGTTCATGGCTACCTGGGCGACGGCAACAAGATGGGCGAGGGCTGGCTGCTCACCGGCGAGATGCTGGAGCTCATCCACTCCGGGGTGCCCAACATTGTCTGTACCCAGCCCTTCGGCTGCCTGCCCAACCACATTGTGGGCAAGGGCATGATTCGCAAGCTGAAAGACGACTACCCCAACTCCAACATCGTGGCCATCGACTACGACCCCGGCGCCACCAAGATCAACCAGGAGAACCGCATCAAGCTGATGCTGGCCAACGCCCGCCAGATTGCCAAGCAGGAGGCCCAGCAGAAGGCGGAGCAGGACCTGGTGGGCGCCGCCCACTAAAAGGAGCAGATAGCCATGCCACAGCTCACCATTGTAGAGGCGTCCACCCCGGCTCACTTCGCCGCCATGAGCGAAATCCACGCTCTGGGCTGGTGGGCCGCCTATCAGGAGGCGGTGCCTCTGGACTGGATGGAAGAGCACATCACCCCCACCCGCTGGGTGGACACCTTTGCCCACTACGCCAGAACCCCTCGCCACCACGGGTTTCTCCTCTATCGGGACGACACCCCTGTGGGCTGCATCACCTGCGGCCCTGCCCGCATTGGCAATCAAAACCACGGCGGAGGCATGCAGGTGCACTTTGACGCCTCTGGCTATGAGGGCTGGGGAGAAGTCATCTCCTTCTATACCCATCCCCAGGAAACTGGCAAAGGGTATGGAAGCCTGCTCATGGACCGGGCCAAGGAGCAGCTGAAAGCGGACGGCTTCCAGCAGGCCTATGTGTTTGTACTGCGGGAAAACCAAGGCGCTCGGCGTTTTTACGCCCGCCACGGCTTTTCTTGGGACGGCACCCATCAGGATATCCCCTTCCCCCACGACACCGTGTGTGTGGATTTACGGTACACCACGACCCTATAAAAGATAGAAGCGGCGGAGCATGAGCTCCGCCGCTTTTTCACATCACTTATACACGTACCGCTCCCACGCCCAGCACACCGGGTCCGGTGTGACAGGCTACTGAGAGGGTCAGGTCTGCGCACTCCACCGGATAGTCCAGATAGAAGTACTGCTGCACCTGGTCTACCCACTCCTCCCGCAGTTGATCAGGGACCCGGCTACAGGCAATTTTCACTTGCAGGTGGCCGCTGTCGTGGAGGGCCTTTAACCGTCCCTCCATGTCCGCTCGCAGCTTCTCCAGCATCATCTGACGGGCAGCCTTGGCCCCACGCACCTTGCCCACCGCCTCCAGCTTATCTCCGGCGATGGTGAGCACGGGCTTGATGTTCAGCATGGCTCCGGCAAAGGCCTCTACCCCGGACACACGACCACCCCGGCGCAGGTATTTCAGGGTATCCACCATGAGGAAGATGCTGGCATCTGATGCCTGCTCCTCCAGAGTGCGACGAATGGAAGCCGCGTCCATGCCCTGCTCTGCCATGGCCAGGGCATCCAGCACCGCATGGTACTGGGTCACAGAGATGCGGCGGTTATCCACCACCTGCACCCGGCCCTGATAGTCATCGGCCATCATCCGAGCGGTGGCATAGGTGCTGCTCAGGCCCGCAGACATGGGGATATACACCAGCTGGTCATAGCCCCGGAGAATCCGATTCCACAGCTCCAGGGTGTCCGCCGGAGAGGGCTGAGAGGTAAACATCTCCGCCCCTGCTGCCATGCGCTGATAGAAGTAGTCCTGGCTCAGGTCCAATCCCTCATAGTAGACCTTTCCATCAATGTTAATGGGCATGGGAATGACGTACACCCCCATCTTTTTCCCCTCTTCTACGCTGATTCCGCTATTGCTGTCCGTCATCACGGCAACTGTCCGCTTCATTGGCCTGTCTCCTTTTCCAGCAGTCAAGATAAAGGGTATTATACCTGATTTTTACTATTCTTTCAAGTCTCCAGATGGGCACAGGCCGCCTCCAGCACGCCCCCGATGGACTGGCGAATCACCAGATCCGCCCGCTGGTCATAGCTGGTGGCATCTCGGTTGATGAGGACCAGGTGACGGCCCCGGAAATACTCCAGCAGTCCTGCCGCCGGATACACCACCAGAGAGGTACCGCCTACAATGAGCAAATCGGCACTGGCAATGGACTCCACAGCGCCTCGGATGGTGCGCTGGTCCAGCCCCTCCTGATAGAGCACCACATCCGGCTTGATGATACCGCCGCAGTGGGGACAGCGGGGAATCCCCTCCCCTGCTGCAATCTTCTCCACCGGGTACGAGGCCCCACAGGACATGCAGTAGTTGCGGTAGACCGAGCCGTGGAGCTCATAGACCCGCTGGCTGCCCGCCTTCTGGTGCAGCCCGTCGATGTTCTGGGTCACCACCGCCTTCAGCTTGCCCAGCCGTTCCAGCTTGGCCAGCGCCAGGTGGGCGGCGTTGGGCTGCACGTCCAGACACAGCATTTTGTCCCGATAGAACCGATAGAATTCCTGGGTGCGGGACATGAAATAGTCGTGGCTGAGAATGGTCTCCGGCGGCAGGTCGTAGTGCTGATGATATAGTCCATCCTGGGACCGGAAGTCGGGAATGCCGCTCTCGGTGGACACTCCAGCGCCACCGAAAAAGACGATGTTCTCGCTCTCCTCTACCCAGTGTCTCAAAGTCTCAATGTCATTCATGGCCTTGTGCCTCCTTTTCTCCATCATACCCATTCCTGTCCCAGAGGTCAACCAGATCTTCCAAGAAAAGCAGAGAGCTCTCCGGCAACACCGGAGAGCTCTCTATTTTCATTAATTCCAAAGCCATATCATCAGAGCAATCAACAGCCCGAAGGCAACGATGTAAATCGCCGCCATGGACAAAGCCGCTTTCATGGCCGCCCAGATGTAGGCTCTTCGGTCCTCCCGGCTCATTCCGGTATCCTCCCAGGGGCGCTCCTCACGCTCCTGTTCCATGGGTTCCGGGGGCCGGGATTCCCTGCTGTCCGGCCGACCTGGCCGGAACAGAGTGGGACGGGACAGGCCGCTCATATCCGCGATCACGCGGCCGTCATCGTCCTCGTATTTCTTTGGCTTACGTGCCATATCTTACTTGTCGAAGAGGTGGCAGACCACGTAGTGGCCGGGCTCCACCTCACGCTGGCAGGGAGCCTCCACCTTGCATCGCTCGGTGGCATAGGGGCAGCGGGTGTGGAACTTACAACCGCTGGGGGGATTGGCGGGAGAGGGAATGGAGCCCTCCAGCACAATGCGGTTCATCTTGGCGTTGGGGTCGGGCACGGGGATGGCGGAGAACAGAGCCTTGGTGTAGGGGTGCAGCGGGTTGCGGAAGATATCCTCCGTATCGCCGTACTCCACCAGGTTGCCCAGGTACATTACGCCCACGGAGTCGGAGATGTGCTCCACCACAGACAGGTCGTGGGAGATGAACAGATAGGTCAGGTTGTACTGGTCCTGCAGGTCCTTGAGCAGGTTGATGATCTGGGCCTGAATGGACACGTCCAGAGCGGACACAGGCTCGTCACACACCACAAACTCAGGGTTCAGAGCCAGAGCGCGGGCAATGCAGATACGCTGACGCTGACCGCCGGAGAACTCGTGGGGATAGCGGGCCTTGTGGAAGGGCTGCAGACCGCAGTTGTCCATGACCTTGTCGATGTAGTCATTGTACTCGGCCTTGCTCACCAGCTTGTGCTCCCGCACAGCCTCGCCGATGATCTCACCCACGGGCAGACGGGGGGACAGGCTGGAGAAGGGGTCCTGGAAGATGATCTGCATCTTGGTACGCAGAGCCCGCAGCTCCTTGGGGCTCATGTCGTAGATCTCTTTGCCGTTGAAGAGCACCTGACCGTCGGTCTTCTCCCCCGCCAGACGGAGGATGGTACGGCCAGTGGTGGTCTTACCACAGCCGGACTCGCCCACCAGACCCATGGTGGTACCACGCTTGAGGTTGAAGGTGACACCGTCCACGGCCTTGACGTGGCCCACGGTCTTGCTGACCATGCCGCCCTTGATGGGGAAGTACTTCTTCAGGTGGTTGACCTGGAGAATGTACTGGGGATCGTACTCCACGGGGGTGAAGTCGCCCTTGGCAATTACGCTTTTCTTGTCAGACATCAGCCCTCACCTCCCTGGTTCTTGTTGTCATAGTAGCGGTAGCAGGACACGAAGTGGGTGGGGCTGAGCTGCACCTGGCAGGGGTACTCACCCTCACAGCCGGCCACACACATCTCGCAGCGGTCCTTGAAGTAGCAGTAGTTGGGCATATCAATGGGGTTGGGCACCTTGCCGGGGATGGAATAGAGCTTATCCACCTGCTTGCCCACCACAGGCTTGGAAGCCATCAGGCCGATGGTGTAGGGGTGGGCGGGGTTGGAGAAGATCTCCTGTACGGTGCCCTTCTCCACCACGCGACCGGCGTACATGACCACCACGTAGTCAGCCATCTCGGCGATGACGCCCAAGTCGTGGGTGATGAACATGATAGAGGAGTTGATCTTATCCTTCAGGTTGCGCAGCAGGTCCAGCACCTGGGCCTGAATGGTCACGTCCAGAGCGGTGGTGGGCTCGTCGGCGATGATCACCTTGGGGCTGCAAGCCAGAGCCATGGCGATACACACACGTTGGCGCATACCACCGGATAGCTCGTGGGGGAACATCTGATACACGCCCTGGCTGTTGGCGATGCCCACCATCTCCAGCAGCTCGATGGTGCGGTTCTTGATGTCCTCCTTGGTCTTACCCTCACCGTGGTGCAGGGCAATGACCTCGTCCACCTGCTCGCCAATGCGGAACACGGGGTTCAGGCTGGTCATGGGCTCCTGGAAGATCATGGACACGTAGTTGCCACGGATCTTCTGCATCTGCTCGTTGGGCATCTTGGTCACGTCATAGGCCTTGTCGCCCATGTTCAGGCGAATCGCGCCTTCCACCACCTGGCCCTGGGGCCGCTGGAGCAGCTGCATCAGGGACAGGCTGGTAACGGACTTACCGCAGCCGGACTCGCCCACCACGCCCACGGTCTTGCCGATGGGCACTTCGAAGGACACGCCATCCACGCTCTTGACCACACCGGCGTCGGTGTAGAAGTAGGTGTGGAGGTTATCAAACTCCACGGCGTTATTGGGATCGGCCATCTGGGTGAGGTACTCACTCTCCGGCACGTTTTTACGCTTGCGCTGTTTCTCAAAGGCGTTGGTGATCCGGCGGTTTTCCTTGGCAATGCGCCGGGCCTCCCGGCCGGAGAGATAGCCTTCTGCTTTTTTCTTAGCCATTGTCTCTCCTCCTCTCTTACCGCTTCATCTTGGGGTCGAAGGCGTCCCGCAGACCGTCGCCCACGAAGTTGAAGCCCAACACGGTGAGCAGCAGGCAGATACCAGCGGGAATCCAAACGAACCAGTAGTTGGTCAGCACGAAGGAGTTGGACACGTCGTTGATGATGTTACCCCAGGAAGCGAAGGGGAACTTGACGCCCAGGCCCAGGAAGGACAGGGTGGCCTCCGTGATGATGGTGGAACCCAAACTCATGGTGCAGATGACGATGAGCTGAGGAATGACGTTGGGGATCAGGTGGCGGAAAATACGCCGGGGAATGCTGATGCCACAGGCCTCGGTGGCGGTCATGAACTCCTGCTCACGCAGAGAGAGGATCTGGCCACGCACCATACGGGCAATGCCGGGCCAGCCCAGGAAGCCCAGAACCAGCATCAGGTACAACATTCGCATGGTGGGGTCCACGCGCATGCCGTCCATGGCGGAACCCATAATAATGATCAGAGGCATGGAGGGGATGCAGTAGAACACGTCCACAATACGCATGATCAGGTTGTCCACCCAGCCGCCGAAATATCCGGCCACACCGCCCAGGATGATACCCAGAACGGCGGAGATAATCACGACAATGAAGCCGATGACCAGAGACACACGGCCACCGTACATCAGACGGGTGAGCATGTCCATGCCATTGCGGTCGGTACCCAGCCAGTGAGCCTTGCTGGGCTCGGAGTAGGTGTCAAACACCTGGGTCTCCTTCTCCTGTCTGACGGAGTAGCTCTTGGTGTCTGCATCGTACTCCAGGGTGTAGTCGAAGGTACCCTCATCGTTGGTGTAGGTGAACTCATCGCTGTCGTTTTCGATGGTCTCAGCCAGCTGCTCCTTGAAGTCACGGGTGAAGGTGACACCGCTGACCTTGGACTGCACCACAAAGCGGCTGATATAGGCCACAGGCTGACCAGCTTCGTTGATGCCGCCGTGCTCATCCACGGTGTACTCGGTGCCATCCACGGTGAAGCTCTGCTCCCCGTTGGTGTAGGCCTTCAGGGCGGCACGCTGGAAGTCAAAGCCCACGGTCAAGGAGGGGTCCTCAGCATTGACAATATCCTTGTATGCCAGAGCCACAGGGGTGGTTCCCTGAGAGATCACATAGAAGTCCTCGCCCTCCTCGGCAAGAGAATACGTCACGCCGTCATAGGTGAAAGAGGTCTGGCCCTTGGTGGCAGCCAGCATGAACTGAGCCTGGACCATGCCGGTAAAGCTCTGGCCCTCGGCTGTGGTATAGCGGAAGGAGCTGTTCTCTGTGACGCCAGCATACTCCTTGGACTGGAACTCACGGCGGTAGAACACCTGGTCCTGGTCATAGGGGCTGACCACGCCGCCAACAAAGGAAAAGACAAACATAACGGCCAGGATCACCAGGCCCACCACAGCCAAACGGTTGCGGAAAAAGCGCTTGGCCACCAGAGCGCCGGGGGACAAAACCTTAACACGGCGGTCATCGTTCAGAGAGAGGTGCTCCTGGGAGCCGCCCTCCTGCTGATGGTTCATTTTCTTCTCGTCAGACATGAAAGCGCCTCCTTTCTTAAGCGATGCGTACGCGGGGGTCAACCACAGCGTACAGAATGTCGGAAATCAGGTTGCCGGCCAGAGTCAGCACAGCCATAAACAGCAGGTAGAACATAGAGAAGGGAATGTCACCGGCAGTCATGGCCGTATAAGAGGTGTAACCAATGCCCTGGATGGAGTACAGAGTCTCAGTGATCAGAGCACCGGCAAACAGGCCGGGCAGAGAGCCACCCACGATGGTGACCAGAGGAATCAGGGTGTTGCGGAAGGCGTGATGATAGATGACCTTCTTCTCGCTCAGGCCCTTGGCACGGGCCGTGCGGATATAGTCGGAGTTGAGCACTTCCAGCATGTTGGTACGGGTATAACGCATGAGCGAGCCCACAGACACCACCACCAGGGTAACAATGGGAAGCACCAAGTGATGGGCAATATCCAGGAACTGCCCCATGGCGTCCAATTGCAGGAAGTCACGTCCCGTCAGGCCGCCCAAATCAAACCAGCCCAGCTTCACGCAGAACACCAGCTTCAGCAGAGTGGCAAAGAAGAAGGTGGGCAGAGAGATACCAGCCAGAGCGAACACGCTGATGGCGTAGTCGGCCTTGGAGTACTGACGGGTGGCGGCGATAACGCCCAGTGGAATGGCAATAATCAACTGTAAAATAAAGGCAATTCCGCCCATCACAAAAGAAATCCAAATCACGCTGGTGAATTTCTCCATGACAGGCACGGTGTACTTCCAGCTGTCGCCGAAGTTACCGGTCAGGATGTTGCCCAGCTGGTGGAAGAAACCAGGGATCAGCGGCAAATCCAAACCATATTGGGCGTTGAGCTGTGCCACCCACTCCTCATAAGGCTTGGCGCCGGGGGCCATAGCCAGCTGACGAGCCATGGTCTCCACGTAGGAGCTGGGCAGACAGCGCAGCAGTGTATAAATAATGAATGCTACGAAAAATAGAATGACTACTGATAATAGTACGCGCTTGATGATAAAATTTCGCATAGAATCCCCTCCGTATTTGTTGGCGAGGCACAGGGGTTCGTGGCCTCGCATGATGTGTTCGCCCCGTCCGCACATCAGGCAGCCCCTCCGGCTCTGAACGACTTTGGTCGGAACAGCCGCCTCATGTGCAGGGATGCGCAGGGTTGCCCTGCGGCCTTACGGCCGCAGGGCAACCGTGATGGTAAACTCAGGATTTGTTCCTTCGTTTCTGTGCAGAATTAGTTCAGCTCCAGCAGCTCAACATCGTTCATCCAGTTCCAGTAAGTGGTCATATCAGGAGTCAGGGTGTCGATCTTGATACGCTCAGTGGAGAAGATGAAGCAGTTGGCACGCTGATAGATGGGAACCTCAACGGCCCAGTCCATGACGATGTCCAGAGCTTCCTTGTACATCAGAGTACGGGCCTCCTGATCGGTGATGGAGCGAGCGTCCATGATGATCTGGTCCAGCTTGGCATCCTTGATGTCATAGTTGTAGTTGGAGGTGCCCTGGCTGTGGTAGATCTGGTACATGTCGGGGTCCACAGTGGCCTGCCAAGCGGCAGCAAACAGCTCAGCGGTACCAGCCTGCATCTGAGAGAACAGGTCGGAAGCGTTGGCAATATCGGTCACGCGCAGCTCCATGCCGATCTCCTTCAGGGCATCGGAAGCCAGAGTACACATCATGAAGGCGGGGTGGTCGCCCTGACCGCCGCCGCCGATGATCAGCTCATAGTCCATCTTGGCGCCCTGGGGAGCAGCAACGATCTTGCCATCGGAGACGGTGTAGCCAGCAGCCTCAAAGAAGCCCAGAGCGGCCTGCTTGGCAGCGGCGTACTTCTCCTCGTCGCTCATGCCATCGGTGTAGATGGGGTTGTCGTTGACGTCGGTGGAGAAGGCCACCTGATAGCCGGCATCGGTAACCTTGGGAGCGGCCCAAGAGGTATCGGAGATGGGGTAGTTGATGACGTTGGCCCACTTGCCGTAGTAGGAGTCGATAGCCACGTCACGGTACACGGCCAGCACGGTGGCCAGACCCTTACGCAGGTTCTTGGAGGCATCGGAGGAACCGTCGTCGCCCACCTTCACGTTGTCGGCGTTGATGCCCACATAGCCGTAGCCCAGGTTGTCCACGGTGTTGACGGTGATGACGGAACCGTTGAAGTCCTCGCTGCCGCCGTTGGCTGCGGCAATCTCCTTGATGGCGTCAGTGGAGAAGGAAGGATCGGTGATGTCCAGAGTGCCGGACTTCACGCCGTTGACCTTATCGGCCTCGTTGGTCTCCTTGAAGTTGATGTTCTGGATCTTGGGCTCGCCCTTCCAGTAGTTCTCGTTGGCCTTCAGAGCCACGGTGCCGTTCTCATAGCTGACGAACTCGTAGGGACCAGCGCCCATGGGCTTGCTGTTCTTCTCACGCACGATGGTCAGATCGCCCTTGGGGAAGCCGAACTGGTTGTTCTCGTAGTTGTACAGCTCCTCGTTGCCGTAGTAGTGCATAGGAGCAACCACCAGAGACAGCTGATAGATGCAGGTGGCGGAGACCTCGGTGGTGGTCACACGCACGGAGTTGTCACTGGTCTTCTGGATGCCGGAGATGTTGGGAGCAGACTCACCAGTCTGAACACCCACGTTGTAGGCATCATAGTCCTCAATGAGGTTGGTGAAATCAGCCAGGCTGCTGGGAGACTCGTTTCGGGCCATCTCAGCGGGATTGCCGTTGTAGGCAGCCAGCATAGCCTGATAGAAGTCCTCATAAGTGGCATCCTCAGCCAGGCCGGGGTAGTTCCAGTTGGCAGCGCAGGCAGCCACGCTGTCCTCGGCCTTGTTCTGGCCGTTGGCGATCAGATACTCGCAGATGTACTTGGCATACTCAGGGCCAGCCTTGTCCACAGCAGCCCACAGAGCAGTCTGCTCCTCCTCGGTCCACAGGGAGAAGTCGGTGTTGTCACGGGGAGCGGCCAGGATCAGGTTGAACTTGGTATCCATGCCGGAACGATACTCGTTCATACCCATAATGGGCTGACCATACAGAGTGGAGCTGCCATCATAGGTGGGGTCGGACAGGACGTACATGGAGAAGATCACGTCGTCGATGTCCATCTCGGTGCCGTCGGAGAACTTAACGCCATCCTTCAGGGTGATGTCATAGTACACGGTGCCGTCCTCGTTCTCGGTGACCACCACATCGGAAATACCGGTGTAGGTGTAGTCGGTGCCGTTGTACTCCTTGGTCTCGCCCTCAATGCCGTTGAGGATCATAGCGCCCTCACGGTCAGAGCTAATCAGGGGCTGGCTGACCATGGAGACGATGTTTCCATCATAGGCAGAGGTGTAGAAGAAGGGAGAGAACTTGCCGTCGTAGTTGCCGTCACCAACCACCAGGGTACTGGCCTGGTTGTTGTTGTCGCTGGAAGGCTTGTTGCCGCAAGCAGAGAGCAAACCAAGCGTCATGACCGAAGCCATGCCCAGCGCAAGCACTCGTTTCGTGCTTTTCATGTAGAGATTCCTCCTTAAATTATATTGAACAAAGAGAACATCCATCCTCTGAGCTCACAAGGACTGATTCCGACTCCCCTTCTCTCTACCGGGGAATCGGTTTTTGCAACTCCACTTACTCAATCTTTCATTTTTCGCCGCCTCAGTGTCCACGCCAAGCGGTCAAATGTTTTTTCAGCAGATTTTGCAAAGACTATTCTATTATGTTTTGCTCCAATTGTCAACGAGAACATCCTGTGATATCTCACAAATTTTTGCGCTTTATCACGTTAAATAGACCACAGTGCCTGATTTTCTCTGCCCTTCCACCGGAAAGCACAGACAAAAACCACAATTTCCAGGCCCGAAAATGCCAAAGTGTACAGATACTCAACCCCTTGCAGGGAATGTGTCACCACATATGCAATCTGTCCACAGAGTGTGCACATTGACAAAATCATAGCCAGGGTTGCACGGATGGGGATCTGCTTGATGGTGGCGTCATAGACGTATTCCCGCAGGGGATTTCCCCAGTACACCATGCGGCACACCGCCCAAACCAGGGAAACCACCGCAAAAAACGCAAGCATATAAGGAGCAATCACGTACCAGGTGTTGTACAAGGCAGGAACGGGCATCATACCGCCCGCCAAATGAGCCACCGCCATAACGGCCGCCAACGCCATGCGCTGGCGCATACCCTGTCGATAGCTTCTCTCATCTCCCTGGAAGGAGTAGTGACGACCGACATAGATCATCTCCCCCCCTGCTCCCCTGGTGAATTGAGACGCCTTGGCCGCCCGGTTCCACCGTTTATGCTTATGCTTGTTCTTCTTGTCTGACATGGCTTATTCGATTCCGCTCATATCAAAGTGCTCCAGCCAGTTCTTGGCGGAGGCGCACACCCGCTGCAGGCAGCTCTCCTCAAAGGGGCTGTCCAGGCCAGCTCGCTCCAGCAGGGTGGTGAACACCTGGCTGCCGCCCTGGCGGGTGTAGGCCATGTAGTGCTCCCAGGCCTCCCCCAGGTCCTCCTGAATCTTGTCCCAGAACTGGAGGGCCACCGTCTGAGCCAGGCAGTAATCAATATAATAGAAGGGACTGGAATAGATGTGGTGCTGTCGCTGCCAGCCCTCGCCCTCGCTGTAGAAGGGAATTTCCCCGTCCAGCTTCATCCAGGGCATATAGGTTCCCAGCAGCTCTTTCCACACCTGGTGGCGCTGGGCAGGGGTCATCTCCGGGTGGGCGTACACCTCATGCTGGAAGTGGTCCACCATGGTACCGTAGGGGATGAAAGTGAGAGCACTTGACAGGTGGCTGTAGTGGAACTTCCGGGTATCCTCTCCGAAGAAGCCCTGAGCCCAGGGCCAGGCGAAGAACTCCATGGACATGGAGTGCACCTCGCAGGCCTCCATGCTGGGCCAGATATACTCGGAAGGAATGCGGTCCCGGTTGAGCCAGGCGTCAAAGGCGTGGCCAGCCTCGTGGGTCACCACCTCCACGTCGCCCTGGGTGCCGTTGAAGTTGGCAAAGATGAAGGGCACCTTGTAGTCCAGAATGTCGGTGCAGTAGCCGCCGCCGGCCTTGCCCTCGGTGGAGAGCACGTCCATGAGCTCCCCATCCAGCATGGTGCGGAAAAATTCGCTGGTCTCGGGAGACAGGGCGTCATAGAACTTGCGGCCGTGGTCCAGAATGTCCTGGGCAGTGCCGCAGGGGCGGGGGTTGCCGGAGCGGAACTCCAGAGCATTGTCTGCAAAGCTCATGGGGTACTCCTTGCCCAGGCGCTTGGCCTGCTGGCGGTAGATGCTGTCCGCCACCGGAACCAGATACTTCACCACAGCCTGGCGGAACTTCTCCACGTCCTCCTTGGTGTAACAGTTGCGGCCCATGCGGTAATAGCCCAGAGTGGTATAGCCCTCATAGCCCAGCTTCTTGCCCATCTCGTCTCGCAGGTGCACCAGCTGGTCGTACAGGCTGTCCAGAGCCTCCTGGTTGTCCTTGTACCACTGCCCTTCCGCCTTCCAGGCGTTGAGACGGCGCTGGTCGTCGGCGTCACTCTTAAAGGGAGTCATCTGGGACAGGGTGTACACGCCGCCCTCAAAGGGAATCTGGGCGGAGGCCAGCAGCTTCTCATACTCCTGGGTGAGATCGTTCTCCTTCTGCATCAGGTCAATGATCTCAGGAGAGAAAGTCTTCAGGGCAATCTCGGCATTGATAAACATCAGGTCGCCGTACTCCTGAGAGAAGTCACCACGGAAGGGAGAGTTGAGCATGGCCAGGTTCCAGGCCTGGCTGTACTCCTCCAGTTCCGGTCCGGCCGCATTCCAGAACTTCACTTCCCCGTCGTAGAACTCGTCTCGGGTGTCAATGGAGTGGCGAATGTTGGCCAGGGTGCTCATGGTCTGGATATGACGCCCCAGCTCCTCTTTGCGCAAAAATACCTCCCGGGCAGTCTGGTAGCTGTCAGCGGCCTTGAGCTGCTCCACCAGCTGGCCCATCTCCTGTTTCAGCGCTTCCAGATCCGGGCGCTGGTATTTCATCTCAGAAAACTTCACCATATTTGGTTCCTCCTTATCAATGGGTTCAGGGCTGCTCTCTTGTGAGAAAGCAGCCCTTGAGGGTCGTGTGTATTAAAACGGCAGTCCCAGACCTCCGGTGAGGCGGGACATCTGGCTGGCGGCATCGTCGGCAGCCTTGCGCAGGGCCTCGTTCACCGCCGCCACAATGAGGTCCTGGAGCATCTCCACGTCATCGGGGTCCACGGCCTCGGGGTCGATGGTCACAGAGGTGACCTCCTTCTTACCGGACACCACAGCGGTCACCACGCCGCCAGCGCTGGCCTCGTAGGACTTGCTCTCCAGCTCCTCCTGAGCCTTCATCATGTCCTGCTGCATCTTCTGGGCCTGGCGAATCATGTTGTTCATGTTTCCGCCCATGCCACCCATACCGCGGGTATTAAATCCTTTTGCCATCCGAATTACCTCCTATGTCATATCCTAACAAATTATTCTACGGTTACATTGCTGTGCCCCGCTGCCAGAAAGGCGTCCAGAGCATCCCCTTCTTCTGGGGGTTGTGAAGTAGGCGGCGTCTGCACCGTCTCTGCCGGAGGCGCTCCCACCTGAACTTTCACCGGGACCCGCTGTCCCATATATCGCCCAACCACCTGGGAGACCGCTCCAGAGATATCCGGCTTCTCCACCAGGTCCGCCACAAACTGATTGGCGGCCCAGATAGTCACCACATCCCCGTCCCACCGTCCAGTGAGCATGGCGGGCATGGAGAAGAAGGTATAGTCTCCGGTGGACAGCACACCCTTGAGCTGGCCACACACTACGTTCCAGCCGGGCCATCCCGTCTGTCCTCCCACGTGTGTCACAGACTCGGGCGGGGCTGGCTGAGGCTCAACCACAGGGGGTGCCGGAGTCTCCTGCACCGGCGCTTCCTGTAAAGGCTTTTTACTTGCAGGTTGTTGGGGCACCGGTTTCTCTGCCACCTCCCAGGGTGGAGGGTCAGACGCCACCGGAGTGGACAGGTCTGGCTCAGGCTGTGTGCTCTTTTGAGCCGGAGTTGGTGCCGGACTTCTCTGTAAAGGTTTTTCGCTTGTCGTTTGCTGAACCACAACGCCGGAAGCCAATTGCTGCTCCAACTTTGCCACTCTGGCAGTCAAGGCATGGACACTTCCGTCCAGAGAGGGGTCACACAGCATCACCAAGCACAGCTCCATGTCCGTGCGTCGGTTTGCGGAGTGGACCAGCTCGCCCGCGGTCTTCTGCACTAAAGCGAGCATCTGGACCAGCCGAGGCACGTCGAACAGCTGTCCCAACCGCTCCAGGGTGCCCGAGTCATAGCCCCCGGTGAGCAGTCCCGCCCCGCCCTTGGGGGCGCTCTTACTCACCAACAAGTCCCGCAGCAAAGCGGACAGTTCCCCGGCCAAGGCTGCCATCTCCTTGCCTCCGGTGTACAAGCTGGCCAGTCGTGCCAATGCGCCAGACAGGTTGCCCGCTGCGATCTCCTCCAACAGCGCCACCGTCTGGAGATTACCCGCCAGGCCCAGCACCTGAAACACCCGGTCCTGGTCTACGGTCCCCCCTGCCCCCACACACTGATCCAGCAGGGATAGGGCGTCACGCATACCGCCATCGGCCAGACGGGCGATGAGCTGTGCCCCCTCTTGGGTCAGCTCAATGCCCTCCTGAGCGGCCACATAATTCAAACGTCCGGCGATCTCCTCGGCCCGGATGCGCTTAAAGGCGAATTGCTGGCACCGGCTCTTGATGGTGGCCGGCACCTTGTGCAGCTCTGTGGTGGCCAGGATAAACATCAAATGGGCGGGTGGCTCCTCCAGAATTTGCAGCAGCGCATTGAAGGCCTGAGGCGAGAGCATGTGCACCTCGTCGATGATATACACCCGCTTTGCCACGGTGGCCGGGGTATAGGCCGCCTCCTCCAGCATGGCACGCACGTCGTCCACGCGGTTGTTGGAGGCTGCGTCCAGCTCCACCACGTCCAGGATGGAGCCGTTCTCAATGCCCACACACGCCGGACACTGGTTGCAGGGGTTGCCGTCCTGAGGATGCTGACAGTTCACGGCCCGGGCCAGAATTTTGGCACAGGTGGTCTTACCCGTTCCTCTGGTGCCGGTAAACAGATAGGCGTGGGTCAGCCGTCCCCCCTGCACCTGACGCTTGAGGGTCTCTGTAATATGTCCCTGCCCCACCACGTCGTCAAAGCTGCGGGGACGCCACTTTCGGTACAACGCCTGGTACAAACGCCTCACCCCCTAAAAAGGAAATCGCTTGTGTACAGAATAAGACCGCGCACCGGCCTTTGAAGCACAAAATATACCCGTTACCCATACAGCCGGCTCAAGACCGGCACCCCCGCGGCACACGCAGCGGTCCGCTTAGTGCTGCTCGGTTCCCCGCCTGACACGGTTCACGGGGCTACGTTGCGCAGGACCAATCCATCATCGCTGCTTATATGGGGCAGTCAGTACATTTTGTCTCCGGGGGCCGGGATTCATCCCTGCTATAGCGGGTTGCAGATACAGGGCACCGCTAACTCCCCGACTAGCGCGGCCTTACTCCACACACAAGCGTGTTAAAAGCCGATGGTTATTTTATCACATCGTCACGACTTTTTCAACTGAATTTTAAACTTTTCCCCTTTGGACTCTTTTTTCATTTTCTCCATTTTTCTCTTTACAAACTGTTTTTTTCTGTTATAATAGTTGGGTACGGGCCTGTAGCTCAGCTGGGAGAGCGTTCGGTTCGCATCCGAGAGGTCGACGGTTCGATCCCGTTCAGGTCCACCAAAACAAAAGCACCTGCTTAAGCAGGTGCTTTTGTTTTGGGCGCCATAGGCTCATTTCATGCTCGGCGGAAGTCAATTCCGCCTACGCTGCCCCCACCTTCTCAAGGGAAGACACGCTGGAAAGTCGTGTCTTTTTTGCTAGCAAAGAATATTCCACCAAAGTTTTGTGCCCATCATCGTCTTCTTCCCCTGACAATACCAACGAGGTTAATCGCCAAAATAACCAGCGCGACTACCATCGTTCCATTCCAGCCAGACATATCTTTCCCTTGCAGCATCATGACCAAATAGAAGATACAGGCCAAAGCTATCAGCAGCACCACCGCCCATGAACTGCGGCGCATAGTCCGTTCATGGCGAGATACGGATTCTTCGTAGGAGATGTCCAGAGCATTCTCGCAGTCTTCCTGTGTATTCAGAGATTTTCCATCTACAAAAAACTCCACTTTTTCGCTAGGCCAAACCACAAAGTGGCAGGTCTTTCCCCACAGTTCAAGGGTTTCATCCAGACCTCCACGAGCAGCCTGAAAGCTCCTACGGTAGACAGTTTTTTGGAATTTATCGTCTGCCCACAAGACATATTTATTATTCATCACTTGACAAAGGATTGCGTGAGGTACTCCATCCACAGTGGTGCTCCAGTTATACTCTTTCGTCATTCGTTGCCTCACTCCCGTTAACTGATCGTTTTCCGTGGTACAGATTCCGAATATACGCCACAGCCCCTGCCAGCAAGAAGAGAGCAAGCAACCACAGCATCATAGAGGCAACCAGTTCCTCAGTGTATAGGGCAATCGCAAAATAAACCACCATAGCAATTCCAGACACAAGCATCATGCATATCAAGGCAACTAACGGATAGCGAATCCAGCGGCTAACGCCCCTGTTTGCACTGAGTTGCACCAAGACAGCCCCTACCATCCCCAAAATGAATACTATAATAAGTTCCATGTTCGCTCCCCCATTGCTTCGGCATCAAATGAAATCCAGCAGCGAACGGACAAACTTCCGCAGCTCGCGACTGGAAGCGGCACAGGCAATCACCAGGAAGAGCCCCGCAAGGAACATCCACAAGCCGGTATCAGGGCCAGCACCGACAAGTCCAAATCCCATGAGCAGCACACCAAAAACTGCAATTATCTTCATGACATGTTTGCTCAATGCCTTGATCATACGCCACTCTCTCCTTTTTCTCACTTCGATTCGCTGCTATTATACCACATCTTCCTATTACTGTCATCCATCACTTCAACCGATAGATGGGGCCAATCTTTTTTCTGTTGGGATGTCACGCTTATTTATAAAAACCACGTCATTTTCTCATTTCACTCTCAGTAAGCGATTTGTCAAGGGTTTTTCCCCCTGAAAAGCACACATTTTGAAAGAGAGGGGCTTAAGCCCCTCTTGGCCACCATAAAGCACTGAAGCTGGTAGCACCGAAGCCGGTCCTTTGACGGCTCCCAGCTTCGGTGCTACCAGCAGGACGTGGGCCCGCTGGAGCGTCCCCCTCGGAGAGCGCACGGCTGCCGTCAGGCAGTACCTCCGCCCGCTTGCGGGTGGTGAGTAAGTGCGCCCTAGGTATAATTACTTTCTGGCCAGGGACAACTTGAAAGCGATTTCCTTTATGTGTTATAATTAAGAACAAACAGGGCAACAAATTAGAAGCTGTGGAGGCGGCCATTTATGAAAAATAAAATTTTTAAATATATTGGATTGGAAGTTCTTTTATTGCTTGCTTTGATGCTATGTGGAACTATTGTTGTAAAAATATTCAATGTTGCGCTGAAATTGCAGTTTGAAAGCATAGGGACTACAGGGTTTATCGCAGGATTATGCGCTTGGCTTATATTGTTGATTGGCTGGGGCATAAAAGCAGCTAAAGCAAAAAGGAACAAGTAACTTCCCATTTGTCGGGGGGCCGAATAAGATGGGGCATGGCGCTTCCCGTAGCGCCATGCCCCGTTGCATATATGACTCCTTTCCCTCTGCTGGTTATCACTTTTGCCACAAATGAACCGTCAGCCGATGTAATGTAGTAGGTAGCGTAAACCACCCTTTATACAGTAACTCCCAGGAGGAAATTCTATGGAAGAAACGGTTCGTTCCATTCACCCCTATGAGCCCTACATTCCAGAGGGTGCCACCAAACTCATCATTGGAACCATGCCGCCCTTTCGGTTTTGCACCTCCGGCGGAAGAGCCTTACACGACAACGATGTGGATTTCTACTACGGCTCCAGAGATAATTCTTTTTGGAAGCTACTTTCTGAGGTGACCGACACCCCGCTGGCATTTACAAACACCATGGAAGCAGTAAACCAACGAAAGCAGCTGTTGCAGGAGTTACACATCGGTATCACCGATATTGTGGGCAGCTGCATCCATCGAAACGGCAAATCCGATGACGCCTCGTTAATCTCCATTGAGCCCAAGCCTCTGGATCAGCTGTTGCTGGAGCACCCCAACATTGAGGAATTGATCTATACCAGCAGAGCCGAAGTGAAAAAGCTCGTCAACCGTTTCTTTGCAGACAAGGGTCCCCATCCCAGGAAAAAGGACAACACATGGGAAGAAAGCGTCTGGATCAACGGCAGACCATACGGGGTGACCAGACTCTACTCGCCCTCCCCCATTGCACTGTGGAGCGTCAGCGCCGATGCACGTCTGGAACAATATCGACGTGTCTTTATAGCTGGCAACATTTGAACCTTACTCAATGATATTTTCTCCAGAAAAACACCAGAGAGATCACACCCGGTATGCCGATATACAACATCAGGGCAATCACAGAAATCGTTCCAATGAGCTCCATATCCGAAACCGAAAAAACTGCGGCAAGGTATAACAGCGTCAAGGGCAACGAGATGACGCCGATGATTCTATGGGCCAGGTTCCAGGTATCTTCATCCCGCACCGTCCATGGCAGACGCAGGCCGGTATGCCGCTGATATGGCAGCCGTGGAGAAAGCGCACCAAAGAAAAGGAACAGACCGGAAAACACGCCCATAAGCAACCACTGTTCCTGCTGCGCCGTCAGTGTAATCACCTGGGCTTGCAGCAAGCCACAAACTGCCAGCAACACAATCAGAAACACTGCATTGAATATGGTCACAACTTTCAGCGCTTTCATCTGGGATATGGAAACCGTACTCTCGGAAAACAGAGACAAATTCCGATACAGGATCAGCAGCGACAATGCAATGCAAGCCCCTACCAAGAGCAGCGATGCCAAGGGATTGTCCACTAGGATCACAACCATCAGAGCTGCAAAGGAGAGAAAGACGATTTGCCCCCGCTTCTGGCTGGCCAATGTATTTCTCTGAAGCTGTTGATTCCGCTCCGCCAGTTCCTCGTTGACCCTTGCCAACTCATCGGTCAGGTCCACGGTTTCTTCCTCCGGCGTCAGGTCCAGCAGTACGCCGACCGGCACATCCAACGCTCGAGATATTCTAATTAGGACCTCTGCATCTGGCACAGACACATTGTTTTCCCACTTGGACAACGTCTGGCGGACCACATGCAGTTTAGCAGACAGTTCTTCCTGGGTATATCCCCTCTCCCGGCGGTATTTCTTAATGTTATCACCTAGCATGACTCAATCACCATCCTTGCCCGCATTGTACGAGAGAACACCAAACTTGTAAAGCAACAAGTTTTAACATGGGGCCATCAGGCTCCAAATCATCACTTTTTAGCAACAGCAGAGGGTCTGCGGCCATTCAGCCGCAGACCCTCTGCTGTTTTCATTCAGCTCCATGATAAAATTTCTCACGGCTGAAATTCCTCAAAAATAGGCAGGCAGCCCTCCTGCTCCACCCGCTGCATAGATGCAGAATCCCGGATGGTCCAGCTCACCTCCTGGCCCCGCCACAGGCGTCTGGCCAGAAACAGAGAGAGTTGGCGGCGGTCCTTCCACTTATAGGCCACAAAATCCGGGCACGTCACCAGGTTGGTGAGCACATTGGTCATCACCACCGCCGCCACCAGGGGCATCCCGCTGCGCTCACGGATGAAATTCTGACTCAGCTGACCCCGGCAGATTTCAGGACGGTGCCGCTTAAGCCACATCAACACCTTGGGGTGAAAGGACTCAATGCAATAGTTGACCTTGTAGCGGTCCAGCACCTGACAGGCCGCCTTGGCCAGCCGAGCCGCATTTTTCTCCGCTTTCAGCTCCACAATCAGCGGGGCCCGCCCCTCAAAGAGAGGCAGCACCTCCTCCAAAAATGGGATTTTCTCCTGGGTGCCCTCCAGGCGGTACTGAGACAGCTGCTCCGCCGTTAGAGAAGCCACATCCACGTCCACCCCAGCGGTACGCAGCAGGGAGTCGTCATGGATGACCACCAGGCTCCCGTCCCGGGTCAAATGCACGTCCAATTCCGCCCCGTACCCCCGCTCTGCCGCCCGGCGAAACGCGGTCAGGGAATTTTCCGGGATGCCCCGTGTTTCATCATGCAGCCCCCGGTGGGCATATCGGTATCGGCGCAGCACCTCCCACGCCGGGTGTCCATGGCGGCACCGCACCGACATAACCCAAAAGAGCAGCAGTGCCGCAACAACTCCTATCACAATCCATATTCCCATGGTTTCCATCCAACCTCTCATGTATCTGACGAGGTACCGTGAGGTTTCGCCCTTGCCTCCGGACCACCTCTCCATTATACCGAAGCTTTTGAAAAAATCCACCCTCTTCACCGGGTGGAAACAGATTTTTATGTTTTCTTTATTTTTCCCTATTGACAACAATCCTTGTCAATGCTATCTTATGTTTGACAAAGATAGCTGTCATAACGCAAATAATACTTGTCAAGGAGGGGTGCTCATGCCGCTACAGAATCGACTCAAGGAGTTTCGGGCAGCCCAGGGCATCAACCAGCAGGAGCTAGGGACATTGGTGGGAGCCTCCCGGCAGACCATCAGCCTCATTGAGCGAGGGGACTACAACCCCTCCATCACCCTGGCCCTTCGCATTGCCCAGGTGTTCCACCTCCCGGTGGAGGACGTCTTTTATCTCACAGAGGAGGAGTCATCATGAAAGAAGCTAAGAAAAAATCACCCGCTCGTATCTATGTTACCTTCGCCGTGATCATCATCATCTGCGGCCTCATTGGCGGCATCGTGGGCGTTGCCGCCGTGTCCAATGAGTTCTCTGTCCGCAATCTCGGCGAGCAGTTCAACCTGATGCTGGCTTCCCTAGGTCCCTGGTGCTATCTCCCCGGATTTTCGCTGTTGATAGGGGCCACTTGGTACTACTTCCGGGGAAAGCGTTTGATCCCCAAGGCTTTGGCGGACGACGAGGCATTTCCCCAGGCCAACCTGACTTTGTGCCGGGCCATGTTTCTGGCCAATCTGGCCACGGTGCTCATGTTCTTGGCCATGGCCCTGGGCTATGCAGCCTCTTGGGGGTTCAACCTCTCCTGGTTCCTACTCATCGGGCACATCATCTGGATGACAGCAATTCAAGCCCGCATCATCTCCGCTACTAAGAAACTATTTCCCGAAAAGCGTGGTGATATTTTTGATTTTAAGTTTCAAAAGGACTGGTACGAGAGCTGCGATGAAGCCGAGCGGCAGCAGACCGCCCAATGCAGCTACCAGGCCTTCAAGGTAATGGGTCTGATTTTCCCCGGCATCATGGCAATACTATCCATTCTATCCGTCATTGACCTGGTCGCCCCTTCGTATAGTCTGTTGGTGGGCGGTCTCTGGCTGGTACAGCAGTTTGTGTACAACTACACATCCCTACAAATGGATAAAAAGAGAAGTTGAGGTAAGCAATAATGAAATTGGAACTACGCAACATCGAAAAGAGCTTTGGAGCCAAGCAGGTGCTCCAGGGCATCTCCCTCACCGCTGAGGGAGGCCAGGCCTTCGGCCTGCTGGGCCGAAACGGCGCCGGTAAGACCACCACCATCCGCATTCTCATGGACGTCTTCCCTCAAAATAGCGGAGAAGTTCTCCTGGATGGGAAGCCCATCGACTACCGCAAGGTGTCTTTGGGCTACCTCCCCGAGGAGCGAGGGCTGTACCCCAAAAAGCCCATCGGGCAACAGCTGGTATACTTCGCCCAGCTCAAGGGGATGAAGCGTGCCAATGCGTTGGCCTCGGTGCGCCACTGGCTGGAACGGCTGGGTATGGAGGAGTACGAAACCAAGCGGCTGGACACCCTGTCCAAAGGCAACCAGCAGAAAATCCAACTCATCACCGCCCTGGCCCATGACCCCGATATCATCGTACTGGATGAGCCCTTCTCCGGCCTGGACCCGGTAAATGCCGCTCTGCTTAAAGATGTGGTGAAGGAGCAGATTCAAAAGGGAAAAATCGTCCTCTTCTCCTCCCACCAGATGAACTACATCGAGGAGTTCTGCCAGGAGATCGCCATTCTCAATCAGGGCAAAATCGCCATCTCTGGCAACCTGGAACAGATCAAGCGCAGCTATCCCCGGGACCGTCTCACCGTGTTCAGCCCCCAATACCGGGAGATTCTCTCCCAACTGGGCAACCGCTGCCAGCTGGTGCAGCCCGGCGAGGTTCTTCTCCGCCTGGACAGCCCCAGCCAGAAGCAGGAGATGATGGGGCAACTGGTGGCCCGCTACGACATTGACCGGGTGCAGGTCTACGAGCCGTCCCTCAACGACATCTTCGTGGAATACGCCGGGGACCACGTGTGAAGGGAGAAGAGATCATGAGACAATTTCGTACTATTCTCAGCTTTGAGCTGAAAAACTACTTTAAAAACAAGGTATTCGTGGGCTCCACCCTATTCATTGTGGCTGTTCTGGCCGTGGTGATGTTCCTGCCCAACCTGATTGGTTTCTTCGGCTCCATGGGCGGAGATTCCTCCGACGAGCCCACCGAGCAGTCGGTGATTTTGGTCTCCGCCCCCTCTCAAGAGATGGGCGAGACCATTGCCAAAGCCCTGGCCGCTGCCTTCCCTGACCAGACGGTGACTTGGACGCAGGACGACCTCGCTAAAATCAAGGAGCAGGTGTCCAACCAAGAGGCAGACTGCGCCCTGGTCTTTGACTCCCTGACTTCCTACACTTATTATGTGTACAATCGTTCTCTCTACGACCAGACCACCCAGGTGGCCAATCAGGTCCTGGTAAGTCTGGCCCAGGTGGAGGCCATGACCCAACAGGGACTGAGCCCGGACCAGGCCGGGGAGATTCTCTCCCTTCAGATTGACGCCAAAGAGGAACTTCTGGGGGTGGACCAGGCCCAAAATTACTGGTACACCTACATTATGACGTTGGCCCTGTACATGGTCATCATGCTCTACGGCCAGATGGTAGCCTCCCACGTGGCCACTGAAAAGAGCTCCCGAGCCATGGAACTGCTCATCACCAGCGCTACCCCGGTAAACATGATGTTCGGCAAGGTGCTGGCCTCCTGCATCGCCGGGTTTGTCCAGCTGGCGGTCATCTTCGGCTCCGCCCTTCTCTTCTACCAGCTCAATCTGGACGCTTGGGGCGGCAATTCCGTGATGACCTCCCTGTTTGACATGCCCCTGTCCCTGCTGGTATATCTGCTGGTGTTCTTCGTTCTGGGCTTCCTTCTCTATGCCTTCCTCTACGGCGCCATCGGCTCCACTGCCACCAAGCTGGAGGATATCAACACCTCCATCATGCCTCTGTCCATGCTCTTTGTCATTGCCTTCTGCGTGGTCATGTTCAGCATGGGCAGCGGTGCGGTGGACAACATCGCCATGATGGTGTGCTCGTTCGTCCCCTTCACCTCCCCCATCGCCATGTTTGCCCGCATCGCTATGAGCACCGTCCCTGTCTATCAGATTGTCCTGTCCATCGGTATTCTGGCGGTGTCTGTGGTGGGTATCGGGGTGCTGTCCGCCAAGATCTACCGAGTGGGCGTGCTCCTCTACGGCACTCCGCCCAAAATTGGCGCCATCCTCAAAGCAGTTTGGCAGGCCTAACTTTTCAAAGCCTTCCCGGATGATTCTTGCCAAATTCTCCTGGCTCCGCTATACTGTTCTTACATGACTTTCACCCTATTTCGAGACAAGGAGCAATGAGGTATGGAAAAAGCAAACGTTTACTACACCGATTTCCGCACCAAGCTGGGCGAGGGCCTTCCCACCAAGCTCAAGCGGCTCATCCGGGCCGCAGGCATTGGCGAGATCGACATGGATAACAAGTTCGTGGCCATCAAGATGCACTTCGGCGAGCTGGGCAATCTGGGCTTCCTCCGCCCCAACTACGCCAAAGCTGTGGCTGATGTGGTGAAGGAGCTGGGTGGCCAGCCCTTCCTCACCGACTGCAACACCCTCTATGTGGGCAGCCGGAAAAACGCCCTGGAACACCTGTACTGCGCCTGGGAAAACGGCTTCACCCCCATGACTGTGGGCTGTCCCATCCTCATTGGGGACGGTCTGAAGGGCACCGACGACGTGGAGGTCCCCGTCAACGGAGAGTACGTCCAGAACGCCAAGATCGGCCGAGCCATTATGGACGCTGACGTGTTCATCTCTCTGAACCACTTCAAGGGCCATGAGATGGCGGGCTTTGGCGGCGCCATCAAGAACATCGGCATGGGCTGCGGCTCCCGGGCCGGTAAGAAGGAGCAGCACCACAACGGTCAGCCCTCCGTACACCAGGACAAGTGCGTGGGCTGCAAGTCTTGCATGAAGGAGTGCGCCAACCAGGGCCTGGCCTTTGACGAGACCACCCGGAAAATGCACATTGTCACCGAGAACTGCGTGGGCTGTGGCCGGTGCATCGGCGCCTGCAACTTTGACGCCATCGACTTCTCCAGTTGGGCCGCTGTGAAGGACCTGAATTGCCGCATGGCGGAGTATGCCAAAGCAGTGGTGGACGGCCGTCCCAACTTCCACATCTCTCTCATTGTGGACGTCAGCCCCAACTGTGACTGCCACGCCGAGAACGACGCCCCCATCCTCCCCAACATCGGCATGTTCGCCTCCTTTGATCCCCTGGCCCTGGACCAGGCCTGTGTGGACGCCTGCCTGGCCTGCGATCCCCTGCCCAACAGCCAGCTCAGCGACAACATGGCCAAGCCGGATTTCTGCGACCACCACGATCACTTCGAAAACAGCACGCCCGACTCGGAGTACAAGACCTGTCTGGAGCACGCTGAAAAGATCGGCATCGGCTCTCGCAGCTATGAACTGGTGTTCCTGAAGTAAGACTCAAAAATGCCTGGAGAGGGCTTCTCTCCAGGCATTTTTATAATTATAAGTACAGGGTCCCGCAAAGCCGGGCGGCGCTGGTGCGCCGTACAAGTGTTTTCGCCTGGGCGAAAACCTTGGCGCAGGCGGAATTCACTTCCGCCGAGCATTGAAATGAGCCTATGGCTCCCAATGAAAAAGACACGCTTTTTAGCGTGTCTTTTTCATTGGAGCGGGTGAGGGGAATCGAACCCCCGTGTTCAGCTTGGGAAGCTGACATTCTACCATTGAACTACACCCGCATATTTCAACTCGGTGAAGCTTATTATAATACACCCCCTGGGAAATTGCAAGCATTTTTTCTCCCCTATCTTCCTCATTATCCCTCCACTTTTCTACACCTTGCCCAAAACTTTATTTGTATTTTACAATTCCACCCTTTACTTTTCCGGTACATGTTGCTATAATGTACAACAGTGCAAGAGAAAAGAGGTGAAACTTGTGAAAGAATATCCCCGCAAGCCTGATGTGGATGATATGATTTTCGGTGATGATCGCACCGTGCCCAGCCAGCGCTGATCTCCCATCAGCCCGCAATGCTGCATATTTTTTGACTCACCCCAGTAATCAGCAATACTGTGGTGAGTTTTTGTCTTTCTCAGAACAACCCCGAAAGGAGCTTTTCATGACATACTCACTCTCCCAACTGGCCTGGTTCTTTCTCATCTATTCCATTCTAGGCTGGTGTATCAGCGTGGCATTCTGTGCCATCAAAAAACATTCCTTTGTCAACCCAGGCTTTCTCAACCTTCCTGTCAGCCCCATTTACGGCATTGGAGCGGTACTCTCCACGGTGTTCCTCTCGGAACTGACCCACCGTCCCCTGTTCTTTATTCTGGGCTCCTGCGTTCTGTCCGGCATTCTGGTCATTACCACCGGTGTCGCTCTGGAGCGCATGCTCCACCGCAGATGGTGGGACTTCTCCGACCACAAATTCCACTTCCACGGGTACATCTCTCTGCCCCTGCTGCTGGTGCTGGGTGTGGGCGCATGGCTGTGTGTGAGTTTTCTCAACCCCCTTCTAGCCTTGGTGTTGGGTGACCTCCCTCCCCTGCTGTCCCGCATCCTGGTTCTGGTGGGATTGGGACTGGTCGCCCTGGACCTGGCCCTCTCTCTAGGCATCACGGTACAGATGGGGGTGCGTATCCGCCGTCTGGAACAGCTGTCCCGAGACTTCCAGGAGCTCACCGCTCTCTTCGGCCACGCCATCACCCGGCGGGTCCAGACCCGTATGCTCCACGCCTTCCCCAATCTGGAGCAGGCCGCCCCCTCCCAAAAGCCCAAGCCCACGGTGTTTGCCCAGGGCTGTTCTCCCACCAAGCTGATTTGGATTTTCTTCATTGCCGCCCTGCTGGGCGATATCATCGAGACGCTGTTCTGCCGGGCCACCATGGGCATCTGGATGAGCCGCAGCAGTCTCATCTACGGTCCCTTTAGTATCGTGTGGGGCCTGGGCGCTGTGATGTTCACCGCCCTGCTCTATCGGTACAAAGACAAGAGCGAGGGCTACCTCTTCCTTGCCGGCACCATTGTGGGTGGTGTGTACGAATATGTGTGTAGTGTCTTCACCGAGCTGGTCTTCGGCACCGTGTTCTGGGATTACAGCCACATCCCCTTCAACCTGGCCGGGCGCATCAATCTGCTCTACTGCTTCTTCTGGGGCATTGCCGCCGCCGTGTGGATGAAGGTCCTCTATCCCCGCCTGTCCCGTCTCATTGAGCGCATCCCCATGAAAGCGGGCAAAGTGCTCACCTGGGTGATTGTTGTGTTCATGGTGTTCAATATGGCCATCTCCGCCCTGGCTCTGGGCCGGTATCAACAGCGCCAATCGACCCCTGACGCCCCCACCAACGGCTTCACCGAATTTTTGGACCACTACTACCCCGACGAGCGGATTCATCAGGTCTACCCCAACATGAAACAGGTCACGGACTGACCGAGAAAAAAACGTCCGATGCTGATTCCTGCATCGGACGTTTTCCTATGTCTCCGGAAGAAAAAAAGGCAAGTCCCTTTCGGAACTTGCCTTTTGGTACGGCTGGAGGGATTCGAACCCCCGACCTTTTGGTTCGTAGCCAAACACTCTATCCAGCTGAGCTACAGCCGCTTGTCGCTGTCGTTTTCTGGCGACTCGTATATACTAGCACAGCTGAAATGAAATTGCAAGTGTTTTTTTCGATTTTTTCAAAAATTTTTGAGAGGTCTATTTACTCCTCAGAAATCATATAACTCAGCGTTAGCAGGCTGTCTGCAAAGTGCACGTTCTCCACTTTCACATCGGGCATTTCCTGCTCCGGCAGCTCCACATTGGTGAAATTCCAGATTCCGTCCACCCCCAGCTTGCTCAGGCGGCGAGCGGTGGCCACGGCCACAGACCCAGGCACCGTCAGAACCGCCACGCTCACCCGGTGCTCCCGCACAAAGGTGTCCAGACCATCCACATGGTAGACGGGGACGCCGCCCAGCTTGGTGTCCACCAGGTCCGGGTTGACGTCAAAGGCGGCCACCAGCCGGAAGCCATTGGCACGGAACGGGAAATTCTCAATGAGGGCACGGCCCAAGTTACCGGCACCCAAGATGAGCACGGTGTGGCCTCGGTTCATCCCCAGGATCTCTGCCACCTCACCCCGCAGCCGCTCCACGTTGTACCCGTATCCCTGCTGACCGAACCCGCCAAAGCAGGACAGATCCTGGCGAATCTGGGAGGCCGTCAGGCCCATGGACTGGGCCAAGGCTCCGGAAGAGATTCGAATGGTACCGGCACGATATAAGTCATCCAAATGGCGATAATAGCGGGGCAAACGCCGGATCACCGCCGAAGAAATCTTATCTTTTTTCATATGACACCCTCACATCCCGTCAGAGTTTTTCGGCATTTCATCTTTCTTTTGATCACTATACGCAATTCATTTTATCTCATTGTCATAAGTTTGTCAATTTCCATGTGCAAGTTCTTGCAACATTTCTCAAGGAGGTCCTAGCATTGGCACAAAACGGTTCTCTCATCGTCCACGTCTATGCGTCCCGGGCACAGCTCCCCATACAGGGGGCCACGGTGTTGGTATCCCAGCCGGACGGACAGGGTCGGCATCAGCTTCTATCCGTGCTCATCACAGACGAGAGCGGCGTGGCTGGCCCCATCTCCCTGCCCGCTCCCGACGTCGCCCTCAGCCAGAGTCCCGGCTCCCCCCTTCCCTTCTCCTCCTACTCTCTGGTGGTAGAGCACCCGGGGTATCAGGTGGCCGTGTTTGGAAATCTCCAGATCTTTTCTGGGGTGGAGACCACCCAGAGCGTGCCCCTCATCCCTCTGGCCATCCCCGAGTCCTCCACCCCTCGCCCTCAGTTCACCAACGTCACGCCACAACCGCTGTAAGGAGGCTTCTATGTCTGTATCCGTCATTCCCTACATTCCACAGTACATCACCGTCCACCTGGGCCAGCCCAAGGAGGCAGCGGAGAACGTCACGGTGACCTTCCCCGACTACATCAAAAATGTGGCCTCCAGCGAGGTGTACCCCACCTGGTCAGAGGAGGCGCTGAAAGCCAACATTCTGGCCCAGATCTCCTTTGCCCTCAACCGGGTGTACACCGAGTTCTACCCCAGCCGCGGGTACGACTTTGACATCACCAGCGAGACCCAAAACGATCAGAAATTCATCAAAGGCCGGAGCACCTTTGAAAACATCGACCGCCTGGTGGACGACATGTTCACCACCTACATCCGCCGAGTGGGCTTTGTGGAGCCCCTGGCGGCCAAGTTCTGCAACGGTACCACCTCCACCTGTGACGGCCTGTCCCAGTGGGGCAGTGAGGCCATGGCCCAGGAGGGGGCAGACTACATGACCATTCTGCGCAACTACTACGGGGACGACATCGAACTGGTCAACGACGCCCCCATCCGGGATGTGCCCAACTCCTACCCCGGCTATCCCCTGCGCCAGGGCTCCTCCGGGGAGGACGTGGTGGTGCTCCAGGCCATGCTCAACCGCATTGGACAGAATTACCCTGCCATTCCCCGCCTGGCCCAGGTGGACGGCATCTTTGGGCCACGCACGGAGGAAGCCGTGCGGGTGTTCCAGTCCGTCTTTGGGCTGGCAGTGGATGGTATCGTGGGTCGGGGTACCTGGTATAAGCTGGTGTTCCTCTACGTGGCCGTCACCAAACTCTCCGAGCTGGTCAGCGAGGGCCAGAGCTTTACCCAGGTCCAGGGCCCCTCGGGCATCCAGGTGCTGCGCCAAGGCGACCGGGGCCCCGCCGTCTCCGCCCTCCAGTATTTCCTCTCCCTCATCGGGCAATACTCCTTCAATCTGCCCACCCTGGCCATTGACGGCATTTTTGGCCCCAAGACCAAACAGGCGGTGCAGGATTTCCAGAAAGCCTACAATCTGCCCGCCACCGGCGTGGTGGACAACGCCACGTGGCTGAAGCTCTACGACGAGTACGTGGGCATTGCCACCACCTCTCTGGCCAACGCCAACCTGCCCATCTCCCCCTCGGAGATTGAAAATCAATTCCAGGCCGGACAATTCCCCGGCTATCCGCTCTCCTACGGCAGCAACGATTAAGGAGGTATCTCAACCATGGAACTCAATCTCACCGGCGCTCCGGTACGAGACATTCAGCACATGCTCAACGTCATCTCCACCACCCATCCCGCCCTGCCCCGCCTGGTGGAGGATGGGGTGTTTGGGGAGCGGACCCTGGA
>NZ_SJOS01000013.1:0-52903 GCF_012027765.1 Pseudoflavonifractor sp. SW1122
GGATGGCCTGTACCCCTTTGAACAAGAGGAGATAAAATGCAACGATTGCCTAATGAGAAAGGAGAACGAAACAAGATGACAAATCAACTGCCGGTTCAGCGGTGTCAATATTGCGGGTGCCAGGATATCGGAGTTGGCTGGCAGCACGGAGAAGCGCTGATTACCTTCAAGAAACATGGCATGCTGGGGAATCGACTGCAGTACTTGATATGCCGCCGCTGCGGTGCCGTACTCTATCAGCACGTAGCCGAGCCTTACAAGTTCCCTTCTGTGAGGTAGGCCACACAGAAACTGTACCGCAAATCAAAGATAAACTTAGGAGGTGCATGAAATGGCAAAAAGACGACCATCCGGAGACGGTATGGTTCGCAAACGGGAAGATGGTCGCTGGGAAGGCCGCATCGTCATCGGCCACAAAGAGAACGGCGACTCCATCTTCCGCTATATCTACGCCAACACGCAAAAAGAACTGACAGCCAAACTTCGCCAGAACATTGACGCCTATCAGGGCGTGGACTTGACCGAAGAAAGCAAGATGACCCTCTCGGCATGGCTGGATCGCTGGTTGGAGCAAATGGCCTCTGTACTTCGCCCCAATACCTTGGAGCGTTACCGCAACAGCCTGGACCACCACGTCAATCCCTATCTGGGACAAAAGAGGCTCACTCAAATCACTTCAGATGACTTACGAAAACTCTACGATACCTTAAAAAGCCGGGGCAGAGTACGTCCCCATCCAGGGCAGAACCGTGGCCTCTCCCCCACTACCGTCCGCAGCATACACAACACCCTCCACCATGCGTTGAAATCTGCGGTAGACCAAAGACTGATGCCCCACAACCCCGCCGATCATGTGAAGCCTCCCAAAGTGGTGCACAAGGCCATGAAGGTTCTCAGCGATGCGCAAATGGAGCAGTTTCTGGATGCAGTGGCTCAAGACCCCATCTGGCACGACTTCTTCTACACAGAGCTGACCACTGGGCTTCGGCTGGGGGAAATCTGTGGACTGATGTGGTCTGACTTGGATGAGCGAAAGGGAATCCTGCGGATCAGCCGCACCTTCGCCACCCATGCCCTATCCAGCGGTGTGGATGCAAAAACCCTGTCCAGCATCCTGGGCCACACCAAAGCCAGCTTCACTGTGGACACCTACACCCACACCACAACCCAAATGCACCAGAAAGCCGCCGAAATTGTGGGCGGCTTCCTCACCGATTACTTAGGAGAGGAGATGGCTCCATGGCAAAACGCAGAAAACGTGGCGACGGCAGCATCCACCTGAGAAAGGACGGGCGCTGGGAGGGTCGATATGTGGTGGGGCGTAACGAAAAAGGATTGCCCATCACCAAAAATGTCCTGGCCAAAACCCAGGCAGAGTGTGCGAAAAAACTGGCCCAACTGCGGGAACAGCTGGAAGTACCGCCACCGGAACAGTCCAAGGCAGGTGTGCGGCTGGGTGATTGGCTCAATCACTGGTACCAAGACTATAAGAAGCCCAACCTGCGCCCCAACACCCAGATGTCCTATGAGCGTCGGATCTACCAGCACATCATCCCTGCTCTGGGTCAAATTTCCCTGGACAAGCTGACCACCGGAGACATTCAGCAATTCTACACCCAGGCCAAGCAAGGCGGCAGACTGCTGCGGACAGAGCTCTATGGGGAAGGCTTGTCCGACCAGACCATCCGGGGCATCCACACCACCCTCCACGGGGCATTAAAGCAGGCAGTGGAGGAACACCTCATTGCTCGCAATCCTGCGGACGGGTGCAAACTGCCCCCTGCCAAGGGCAGAGAAATGCAGGTACTGACCCCGGAGGAGATCCAGCGGCTTCTCATTCAGGCCAGAGAGGATGGGTGCTATGAACTGCTCCTGCTGGAGCTTTCCACCGGCTTGCGCCGAGGCGAAATCTGCGCCCTCCAATGGGATGACCTGAATTTCAATACCGGTGCTCTGCGGGTAGAGCGGCAGGTGCATCGAGTACGAGGAGAACTGGTGGTGTCCCAGCCAAAGACGAAGGCCTCCAACCGCAGCGTCGTCCTCCCCGCCCCGGTTCTGGGTGTCCTGGAAGCCTACCAAAAGGCCAGTACCTCCCGGTGGATGTTTCCCTCCCCGGTGAAGAAGGACTCCCCCATGGACCCAGCGGCAGTGCGTAAGCGATTGTCCACGGTTCTGGAACGGGCCGATTGTAAGCACATCCGCTTCCACTACCTGCGCCACACCTTTGCCACCGCCTCCCTGGAACACGGCATGGATGTCAAGACTCTCTCCACCATCATCGGCCATGTGTCCAGCACCACCACTCTAAACATCTACGCCCATGTCACCGACGAGATGCAGCGCACCGCAGCGGCAAAAATCGATCAAGGGATTGGAAGACACACTTCCCTGCACCCCACTGAAACTGCGCCCCGCAAACCCGCCCCCAGCACCTTTCAGCCCCACAAAGGCAAGCGCCGCAAGCCAGGCACCGGCTGTATCAGCCAGATCAACGACCATCTGTGGGAAGGACGGTACTCCCCCATCTGGCCAGATGGCAAAAAACACGCCCGCAATGTGTACGCTCAAACCAGAGAGGAATGTGAGGAACTGCTGGCAAACCTGATCCAGCAAATGAAAGCGGAGATCGCCGTGGAAAAAGAACGGCTGAAACCAAACCCAAAAGTGAGCTGAGACGCAACAAGGCCTCTGGAGTCAAGCGCTCCAGAGGCCATTTTTTCTCTGTCTGTGGCTGGTTGTGTGGTCAACCAAAAATCTGCACATTTTATCATGGCAATAAAGTCCCGTAAATACAACAAAACCGCCCTTTTCTTAACGAAAAGAGCGGTTATTGTGGAGCTGCTAGGCAGATTCGAACTGCCGACCTCATCCTTACCAACTGACTGGAAGCCGTTTATGGGCTGCTTTTTGGCCCTTTCCGGCCCTGTTGGCTCCACCGGGCCGTGGTGGGCGGCACTGTTGTGTCCGTTGGTTCCAGCTGCTCCTTTCCCCGTGTGGGTCAGGATGTGGGTCACGGTAATCGGGGATGTCCGTCCCGCTTCAGCTCTGTGGCGCAAACCTTTCTTCTGTGCTATACTGTGCTCAATACTTATGTGAGGTGGTCACATGAATCAGGAACTTTTCCATGAGATGCAACGTTTCTATGACCGATTAGAGACAAGATCGGGGCAACTATTCCACGCCCTGTTTCACAGGGTCTTTGAATTGGAAGTAGGATGGTATGGTGGTCACTATCACAAAAACGAAGATGGAACCTGGATAAGAGAAGCCTATCCTATTCCGGTGATTGGGGTGAAAGGCTTTTGCGATATTGAAGTGCAACCGGATCACATTTCCGTATCCACAAAACTAAGGCGTTCCACTGCTCTGAACTATTCTTTTAACAAGTTTGCGGAATATGACTTTGAAGCCTACGGCGTGGAGGACTACCTGGCTGACTTCTATCACCCCGGACAGACCATAGAGGAGCTCAAAGAGAATCTCCTTGCCTGCAACGAACCGGAACTTGGGTTTTCCTTCACCCTCCCCTTTGATGTGGATGGGGCGGAAATCCTGGAACTGGTGCAGTTGCTGAGGCGGGAAGGGTTTTACTACTGAGGAAATTCACAGTCCGCCCCGGTGCCCATATGGGTGCCGGGGCGGACTGCGCCATAAATTTTTTCTTTTTGGTTGCAACACTTTTCCCTCCCCATCCGTTATCCAAGCAGAAAGGGGGCGAACTTCATTGTGGGAAGATTTATACGAAGGGTATCAAACCGAATTGCTGGCCTACGGCACACGCATGACCGGCAGCAAGGAGTTGGCGGAAGATTTGGTACAGGAGACCTTTATCAAAGCCCTGATCCACGCCAGTACAGTGACCGATTTATCGCCCAGTCAACAGCGGGCATGGCTCTATCGGACCTTCAAAAACCTTTTCTTTGACCGCTGCCGTCGGGCCGTTCTGGAGCAGGAGTATCTGCACAGCGTCCAACTGCCCCTGTGGGAGCCATCCGGCATCCCCGAGGTGGAGACCGCCATGCTGCTCCAGAGCATCGCCCCACAGGACCGAACCATCTTTCAGCTGCGCTATTTTGACGGCTACACCGCCCAGGAGATTGCCCAGATGTTGAACATCCCCCCGGGCACCGTCCGATCCAAACTGTCCCGGTGTCGGAACTACCTGAAACAACAACTGCAACCATAGAGGAGGAATAGACATGGCTAAAAAACTGATTGTCAACTGCGCCACCTGTGACGCCAGAACCATGCAGGAGGAGAACTACGCCCATTACGAGACCATCGTCATCAACAGCGCCGCCTTGCTCACCAGCCCCGAGGGAAAAGCAGTGATGAGCAAGCTGCCCGTTACCCTGAACTGTGCCACTGTGTTGGAAGTGGCCAGAGACGTGCATCTGCGGGCCATCAATGGCAAACATGAGATTCATGACAGCGACGCCGTCTCTTCTGCTCCCTATTACCTCATGGTCAATGGGGTACTCACCATTCACCCCCACACCCAGAAGCAGCTGGAACACTGCGTGGGCATCACGGTCAACGGCACCCTCACCTGCCCGGAGAGCATGTATGCCACCCTGGCCGATATCAACGTCAACGGCGCTACCACCTGCTACCCGGACGGGGCCATCGTCCTCAAACGCAGCGCCGTCATCGACAAAGTGTTCGCTCTCCGGGCCAAGAACAGCCTGTACTGGTCTGCCCGTCGGATGATTATGGTGGACCCCCAGCTGGATGGCGCTTCCTTGCGCAGTAAGGGCGCTTCCTTCCGCTCCAAAGAGGTGATCGTGGCCCAGTCCAAGGCGGGGGAGCTGGTGGACCTGATTGACGAGCAGGCCCAGCTCATCCTGGTTCCCGACCACACCGCCGTGGTGCTGGATGATATCACCCTGGACGAGTCCACCGTGGGGCGCTACGGCAAGAAGCTATATGTCATCGGAGATGTGACCGTCCCCCAACAGAACGCCGCCTTGGAAGGGCTGGAGTACCTGAACGTCCAGGGCGATATCAAGGTGCCCCAGGAGCACAAAGACCAGCTGCTCTCCGTTTTGACCGAGGTGTCCGGGGCCGTGAAGGTGACCCAGCCCAAAGGGACCGTGGTGGAGGACAAGCCCTATGTGAAGATCACCAAGTGGATGTTGGAGCAGCAGCCCAAGGGCATCCTGGTCAGCGACTGCGCCTTCGTCCATATCGCCGACGACATTCCCCGGGAGTGGATTATGGAACGGCTGCACATTGAGGACTGCGCCGTGGTGCAGTGCTGCGAGGCGCTGGAGGACGCCGTGGCCATGGTCTGTGAAGATGTGGCCCAAGTGGGGCGCGCTGACCACATGGACGGCGGCAGCATCGGCGACACCATCAAAGCCGCCCTGGGCGGTATCAAAGGGGCGCTGGACACCAAAGTCATCAACGCCACCCAGTACGTGCTGTAAGGCACACGACAACACAATCCCCCTGGTGTGATGTTCACACCAGGGGTATTTCTTCGGTCTGTTTTTCTTTTCCCGGGCGTCTGAGCCCGGCTGGGGTTTTATGCTCTGGACTTCTTGATGCCGATCATGTACAACACCGGCAGCAGCAGGGCAAACACCATCACAATCACGCCCGTCAGAACGCCGGCCGCCACGCCGAGGCCCGCAGAGCCGCCCATTACGCCCACAAAGGTGGTGACCAACAGGATGCTCAGCAGCCCGTTGATGACAGCCAGCACGATGAGGACAATGGCCAGGGTCTTGCACACATCCAGGTTGTCCTTATCCTGGACACCCAGAATGCCAGCGGCCAATTCCAGAGCGGCAGCAGCCAAGGCAAGCACGGAGGTACCGATGCCCATGCCCCCATAGGCTGCGTTCTCTGTGAACTTACCCAGAGAGGAGAGCAAGCTCAGGGCACCAAAGATGATAAAAAGAATGCTGATGACTTTGAGAAGCGAGCTTTTTTGCATAACTTGTTCCCTCTTTCTCTACACCGAATCGGTGCTTTCTCTGGTGTCATTATACCGGCATTCCCACAAAAACACAACTGTATTGCCATAGAATTATGTTTTTCTTAAGAAACCGTCCCTTCGTCCTGCCCCACCGGGAGGCACAGCCAAAAGCAGGGCCCGCCTGCCCGCTGTTCCACCCCGCAGCTGCCCCCGTGGGCGGACACCGCCGCCCGGACAATGGCCAGCCCCAGCCCGGTGCCGCCGCTGTCCCGGCTTCTGGATTTGTCCCCCCGGTAAAAGGGCTCAAAGAGGTGGGGCAGGTCCTCCTGGGGGATGAGCGGGCCGTCATTGTACACCGAAACACACACCTGCTCCCCCTGTTTCACCAGGGACACCTGGATGCGCTTTCCCTTCTCCACATGGCGCAGGGCGTTGGAGGCCAGATTTCCCACCGCCTCCTTCAGGCGCTCCCGGTCCCCCTCCAGCCAGACCTCCTCCAGCTCCGGGGACAAAGAGACCTCCTTTTGTTCCAGCTGGAGGGCCAAGGGATTCCACACCTCCCGCACCACGTCGGCCAGATTCAGCGGCGCCACGTTCAGGGCCACGCCGGACTCCAGCCGGGTCAGCTCCAGCAGCCGCCCCACCAGCTGGCCCATGCGGTCGCTCTCCTCCAGGATGATATTCAGGTACTCCCCCCGCTTCTCCGGGGCGATGTCCTCCCCCAGGGCCTCGGCATGGGTGCGGATGATGGCCAAGGGGGTTTTCAGCTCGTGGGCCGCCCCACGGGTAAAGGCCCGCTCTCGCTCCAGCTGGCCCTCCAGCTGGTCTTGGGCGTCGTTAAAGGCCTCCGCCAAGGCGTTGAGCTCCTCCACTGGGCCGTCTGTTTTACAGCGGCCTTTCTGGGCCTCCCGGCTCAGCTGCTCCACCGGCCTCGTCACCTGTTTGGACAGATGGGCAGAGAGAAGCAGCACCGCCGCTGCGGTGAGCAAAAAGGTGCTGATGTAGAGAAACCACTGTCCCTGCACAGCAGCTCGGCGAATGTCACACTGTCCACCCACCACCCGCATGGCGTTGCCGTCTCCCTGAGAGATTCCAAACAGCTGTGCACTGACGGTGAGGCTGCTGCCATGCATCTCCGTGGCCCCTTGGTGCACCCGGTTCTGGGCCGCCCGGAAGTGAGACAGCCGCAGCTCCATGTCGATGGGGCCATCGTTCCTGTCACTGTAATAATCCGGGACGAGCACGCTGGCCACTCTCATAAATTTCAGCTCCAGGGTGATGGAGTCCTCCCCGGTTGTGTCCGTCTCCACCATGGTCTCTGTGGTGCCATCCGGGTGCACCAGCTCGATCTTCTGCACATCCATGGCATAGCCAGACCGCTCCACCCCCGTCACCCGGGCATAGGTGCCGTCCGCATTGGGCGGATTGCTCCCATCCTCGGTCAGCGTGTCCCACGGCCAACTGTCTGGGGGGTAGAGGGCGAAGTCCCAGCTTCGGCTGCGGTGCTGGGTGAGCCACCGGGCCAACTGGAGCTGCCCCTGGTCGTCCAGACCGCTGTCAAAGTAGAGGTACCACCGCTGTCCCTGGTCCACCCCCGCCTCGTGCCCGTAGCCATAGGCCAGCTGACTGTGGACCTCCTGGCCCAAGCTGTTTCGCACCAGAAAGGCCATGCCCCCCTCGCCAATGTCGGTGAGGCCACCCGAGGCGGCGCTGAGGTTGTACATGAGAATATGGTCGGCCTGGGCGCCCAGCCCGTTGTCCCGATTGTTCTGGTAGATTTCCCACTGCTCTTCCAAGGCCTTCTGGGCATACTCGTATTCCTGGGACACCGTCCCCTCCAGTCGGTCACAGGCGGAATTGGTGAGCACCATCATGGTACCCAGCCACAGCAGGAAAAACGCCACTGTCAGGGGCACCGCCAGCCGCCAGCGAAGCCGCCTGGCCCGTTTGGTTTTCATGGTCACACCTCCTCCAGCCGATATCCCGCCTTAAACACCGTCTTGATCTGGCCCCCGGCCGGGCCCAGGGCCGTGCGCAGACTGCGAATGCGCACATCCACCGCCCGGTCGTCCCCCTCAAAGTCAATGCCCCACACCTTATCCAACAGCTGGGCCCGGGTGAGGGTGCAGCCCCGGTGGCGCAACAGACACTCCAGCAGCTCGTAATCCCTGGGGGTGAGCTTCACCCGCTGCCCTGCCGCCGTGCAGGTGCGGCCCACCGTGTCCAGGGTGATGGCCCCGCAGGTAAGCACCCCCGCCTGCCCTCCGTGGCTGCGGCGGATGAGGGCCTGGGTTTTGGCCAGCAGCACCGCCAAAGAGAAGGGCTTTGTCACATAGTCGTCCCCGCCCAGGGCATAGCCCCGGAGCATGTCCTCCTCCCCACCCAAAGCGGTGAGAAAGAGGATGGGCACCGGACTATTTTGGCGCACAGCCGCGCACACCTGGAAGCCGTCCAGCTCCGGCATGAGTACGTCCAGCAAAATGGCGTCGTAGTCGTGGTCCCGCAGCAAGTCCAAGGCCTCCGCCCCGTCCCGGGCCAGATCACAGCCCAGGCCGTGGGCGGTAAAGTAGTCCCGCACAATGTCCCGGATGCGCTTCTCATCTTCCACCAGCAAAACCTTCTCCATGGGATCACCCTCCTCTCGTCATCTTTATGATACCACATACTTGTGTCAAAGTTATGTTTCCTTGTCAGGGAAAGCGAAAAAGCGCACCGGACGAATGGTCCAGTGCGCTGCATGTTCCTATGGCAAACAAAAAACCCCGGAACATTCGTTCCGAGGTTTCTCGTGGAGCTGCTAGGCAGATTCGAACTGCCGACCTCATCCTTACCAAGCGGAAAGGGGACTTTTTTCTAATTATTTCGGCTTCTTTTCCGCGGTTTCCGCTCCAGTCTGATTGCTTTCCGTCACTTTCTAGCCATGGGGTATCCGTGTGTTCCACGGCGGTCTGTGGCTGGGTGTGTGGTCAGCTCAAATCTGGCAGAGAAATCACATTGGGCAGCCATACATATACTTAAAAGTAGGGGGAAGTATTTACTGTCCCCTAGACTTCTGTATAGCAGCAAAATTTATACTGTCTCCAGGATTTTATCAACTTTAATGGAATTTCGTTTATAGAAATGACATCGAATCTAACACACGAAGGAATTTATACATATATTTAATAGACTGTTTGATGTCGCAAGAAAACAAAAAGATCAATTCTCTGTCCTCTAGTGTGGTAATTGCCAACATATTGTATAAATCTATTTTAGGTGCATTAGATTTGTAGGAAAAAAACGCCACATTTCTCCCTGTCTGGTCATTAATCCTCATTTCTCCCATTTTAAATCCCGGTACCATTCTACTGTAGTACTGTTGATATTCAATGATTCTGTCTTTTACTATATCATTCTTCAAGGCCATGTCTGTGTAAATAACCCCAATTGCACTATCGGCAGTTTCAGGATGAAATGCGTAATCTACCTGCGTTGAACCGAAAAAATGCTTGCATACTCCGCCCTCTACACATTCAAATTCTTCAGGTATTTCAACCGATATTTTTTTAAATAACACTGTCTCCATTTACATACTTGCCTCCCAATCGGCTGCATTATAGGATAGTCCGGTGTCGCTATTACCACTGGTAACTAACTTACCAGTATCTGAGTTATAAATATTAAAACTCACCATCCACTCGTCATGCCCCGTTCCTGAAAAGAGTTGCTGACTCGCACAAAACGTTTCGGTATACATGACATAGTAAATAGCATCATACGCATCTAACTCTAGGTTATAATATAGATCAATATGGCTGTAGTCGTCATTATACTCTATCTTATATCCATCTCCCAGCTGAGCAAATTGACTTTTTAAATCGTCCAGCAACTCCGCTCTAGATGTGAGCCAGTATTCCTTTTGCTCATCGGTAATTTCCAGTGTAACTGTAGTACCATCATCATTCACATATACATTCTCATAATTTCCTTCGCTCGTATCAATTAAATCCGTCATCCAATCCTCTGGTGACATCTGCGCAATTCCTAGGAACTTTTCTGAAAACACAATTTTTGTCGCGTTTTCCTTTGTTTCTCCTTGCTTACATGCCGAAAGTTGTACGCAGATAATAATCAGCAACAGGACATATGCACTCTTTTTTACTCTAGACATAAAACAACACCTCGATTAAGCTGGAAGCGGCGGTGGTAAAATTACTAATGATCCACCTCCTGTGTAGATCGCAGCACCTATATATACTCCTGCATAGACAACCGTACCAATGACAGCTACGGTACCAACCGTTTCCCAATCAATCTCAAACTCTGGAATCGGATCTGGATAAGGTACTTCAACAGGAACGGGAACAGGAATTGGCTTCCAGTTGAGATTGTTATCCTTGACGATCCCCACTTTAGACGTTACAGATCCACCATCTATCTCTGTCATAATAGCCTTCTCCAGTTCAAGAGATGCTGCACTGACACGTATGGTAACGGTATAGGTATTATTCCCCACAACCACGCTACCACTGCCTTCTACCTGAGCATTATTAACATTAAAGCTTACATTGGCATTTTCAGAACCAACAGAGACGCTGCCTTCCCCATCTGCACCATATGAAGTTCCCACATTCAAAATTCCACCAGATTCCATAGAAAAATCTTTAATCTTTAATTTTTGATCCTCTATCACCATATTTAGGTCTACATTACTGTTTACATCAACCTTACCTTCCACAGCATAATAAAACTTGAGATCAGGACCAATCGGTATTTCAATTTTTTGCCCCAAACCAACACTTGGCATCAAAGCAATCAATGTGCTTCCCATGGAATCCAAAAGCTGCTTAAACTGATCCTGATCCTCTACATCGTTCAGTTTTTCACTAGTCAAGCCATCTCCAGACATTTCTTCTAGTAATTTGCTATTCTCTAAATATGTATTGACGGCGTTCTTCAAGCCATTTCCAATATAGTTTGAATTAAATTGCCCATTTCCAGGTAATACCACATCAGAAATTAAATCAAGGGTTTTCCGGTACGACTGCAAATCTGTGAGGATGGCCAAAAATCTTCCCCGATAATTCTCGCTGTGGTTGTTGACCGCTGTGAAAATATTATTAATGTCTTCAGCCGTAGTATTATTTTTATCAATAACTTTTTTATGATATTCGTTTAAATTATCGATGTATTTTCCTATATCTAGTTGTCCAATCCAGCCCTCAAAATCATACCATCGATCTCCAAACCAATCGGTGAAATCACACCACTTCTCGTTTTCCACTTGTTTCACCAAGGAAAGGAGCTCTTGACGTGCAGATTCCGAAAAGTCTCTTCTCATGTACCGCCACCTGCCCTTAGTTTAATTTAATTGATTCGCTGCATTATCATCCGCCTCAACTAAACTCGATTTCACATTTTGGAAAAATGCAATAGAATTACTCAGTAACGTAAGCATTGTTTCTTTCAACTGTGCATACTCATCGTCTATGGCGTGAATAACTTGAATAGACATTCCAGATCCTTGCAGTGTATTGGCTGTTACTTCTATACCGCTACACTCAGTTTGTAGCGCCATCAGCTTTTCTATTTTCCCCTCTAGAGCAGCAATGTTTACATTAATTTTCTCCATACACTTACCTCAACTCAAAACAAATACTGATCGGCATCATTCACATCCTGTATGAAATTGGAGCTTCTTTCTTCTACTCTTTTGGATAATTCTGTGATCTGATCTTTTAATGGTTCCACACATCCAATAAAAGCCTCCAATGCCTCTGATACGTTTCCTGCCATTATGGCCTCTGATTTAATCTCCTTCAGAATTACCACATATTCATCCAAAATATCTTCCAGCTTTTTACCCCGCTGATTACAGTCATTCCCTACAGCATACACATACTCATCATCAATAATCAAATCAGGATCCATCATTCCGCCTCCTCGGCTAAAGCAATCGCCAGCTGAGCTCGCCAGTACTCACAACGTTCATTTCTGTATGCAATGTTCTCATTGCAGCGACTCAGTTCCCGATCCAGTCCTGCAATTTTCGAATCGATTCTCCGTTTGGATTCAGAAAGCCCCTCGTAGGCATTACTAAATTCAGTTCCACTTAGCAGACCATTCATCCCATCATAGTATGTTTTTAAAATTTTATTTTGTATCGTACTGCGAGTAACACCTAACAACATCGTTTTCCGATGCTCCTGTTTGTCTCCAAACCTTGACTGTAAATTTGATACTTTTACTTTTAAAGCATCCAACTCAACGAGTTTCCGCTCAACTTCCCGCTTTTCCGTTCTTAGCTCATCAAGTATATTTTCATTATACGTAATGTTCGATCTAATCTGGTATGTTGTCATACAGGCCTCACCACCCCGCAAACCAAATCTTTATACTAGCATCAGGTCTTTCCCGTAATCGTTACAGGTATAGTTTACCACAGGATTGCTATAAAACATACCCAATATTCACTCATGGGAGACACCACTTCGACTCACTCACACTGTGTCCATTTTCAATTATAACATGCCAAAAATTCCGGCATTCTATTAATAAGGAATGCCGGAATTTTTATGCCCTAGCAATTAGAGTTATCCGCGGAACTGGCTGGCAATGCTGGCATCCGTCTCTTCCACAATCTTGGCCGTGGAATCCAGCGCAGCTGCAATCTCACGAATCAACTCTTCCGCCTTCATAAAGCCCGGCTTCAGTTCCTGATAACGGGCGGCATAGGACTCGCTGGCGGAGCCCTCCCACTCGCCCTGGAGCGCCTGAAGCAGAGCGTCCATCTTATTGATGACGCCGTTCACGGTGTCCGCCTCTGCACGGTACTGGTTGGCACGCTCTCTCATCTGATCAGGGGTAATTCGAATCTGGTTTGCCATTTGTTTTTCCTCCTTTTATTCTAATTCATCTGTAGCTTCACGTAGAGCTATGTATTTATCCTCTAAACTGACTGGCAATGCTGGCATCCGTCTCCTCCACAATCTTGGCCGTGGAATCCAGCGCAGCTGCAATCTCACGAATCAGCTCTTCCGCCTTCATAAAGCCAGGCTTCAGCTCCTGATAGCGGGCAGCATAGGACTCGCTAGCGGAGCCCTCCCACTCGCCCTGGAGCGCCTGAAGCAAAGAATCCATCTTATTGATGACTCCATTCACAGTGTCTGCCTCTACACGATACTGGTTTGCACGCTCTCTCATCTGATCAGGGGTAATTCGAATCTGATTTGCCATTTGTTTTTCCTCCTTTTATTCTAATTCATCTATACCTTAACGCAGCGCTATGTATTTACCCTCTAAACTGACTGGCAATGCTGGCATCCGTCTCCTCCACAATCTTGGCCGTAGAATCCAGAGCAGCTGCAATCTCGCGAATCAACTCTTCCGCCTTCATAAAGCCGGGTTTGAGTTCCTGATAGCGTGCAGCATAGGACTCGCTAGCGGAGCCCTCCCACTCGCCCTGGAGCGCCTGAAGCAAAGAATCCATCTTATTGATGACTCCATTCACAGTGTCTGCCTCTACACGATACTGGTTTGCACGCTCTCTCATCTGATCAGGGGTAATTCGAATCTGGTTTGCCATAAATATCTCCTCCGTTTTTTAACTTACAATATTATTAGCCATCGATGTAATATACGTATTTGCACCTTGTAGTTCTTGACATCGCGAAACAAGCCGTGCCGAAATCGTATTGTCAATTGTATTTACATTATTAAACACCGTCTCAATTTTTGCCTTACACGTTTGATTTGTTTCAGAAATTTTTGAAAAGTATCCGTTAATTCCTTTGATTGCAATACCTACAAGCAATGATGAGTACCATCCCTCACCGGAATAACTACTCCAGGACGATACAGAACCTCCGCCTAAATTTTCAATGCGACTAATGGCATTCATAAGGGAGTCATATACACTTGATGAAAAATCTCTGATTGTTCCAGACTTTGCTTTTGCGTTTCCGCAACCACCGGAACCATCAATATCCCTGACCTTGCTATTGATTTTTTCCCAAAAGGCTGTGATATCAATTTCATAATCACCAGCAAACACAGCCTTTAACGCAGGTAAAATAAGAAATTTCAAAATCTTATCATCGTTACCATCTGTAAGCTGTTGCTTTATATAGTTCAGTATATTTGCAAGATTTAAATTTACATCAACGTGATACCCCAGAACATCAAAATCTGTTAGCGTTTTCAATTTATTGAGCGAATTCAATCCCAAGGTTTCCAGCAATCCATCAATGTCATCTGCATCTAAATCATACTCATCCATATATTTAACTAAATAAGCCAATACGAGAGCTAAAGCATCATCTTGTCCAAGTATGTAGTCAATCAGTTCATCCTTGCTTACTTGGTCTCCTCCAAAAACCATCGCAAGCAATTTAGAAACAAATCCAATGATAATTTCCTTATCCTCATTACTTGCATTATTAATCACAAAGGTGGTAAACTCATGCAACATTGTTATGGATTCGGCTTCAGATATTTGTACTATAATAGGGTTGCCGTTCCCATCCACCACAATATTTCCATTCGCATCTGTCATAAAGAATGAGTTTGGACTATGATTCTCTGCAATATTAGCCACACCATAACCTTGGCAGTATATCTGGTTTGAATTAGGCACCGGAAAGAGCAGCGCATGTACAAAGTCAGTAGAAAGAGAATATGCAGTAATTTTCCCGCCCTTTGCTTGAATTTCTGCCCAATATTTGTCTATGAATTCCTGCGAAAATCCTTGGCCATCATAGGAAACACACCTTGTTACCTTGTCTGAGATGATTGCAACATACATCGCTTTGTTTCCACCTTTAGAATGCCCGGTCACGGTAATGCTGCCGTATGGAAGGCTCTCAATAAAATCAAGGGCTTCCTTTTGACACTGCGTATCCTCTGCATTAAGTCCTTCAACGTTGTCAATCCACTCATCACCGCCAGAAGTTCCCTTAAACGCAACGATTGCATCATCTGCATTCCCCGTTTCAGCAAAACATAGCGCAAGTGTTGTTCCATCTGACTTGGTCATCGTATCTACCAAAATTAAATCTTTCATTTTGCTGTTCTTTAGGTAACGAATAATACCGGCCCATTCTTTTGCAGAAACGAATCCAATGTCTTGATCCCCTTTTTCTTCAAGTCTTTTCAATGCTTCTTCGTCAAAACACTCAAGAATTTCTGCAATAGTCATGTTTTTCTGGCCACTTTTAACGCCTGAAAAACCACTGATGCCTGCTTCCTCTGCAACACTTCCGTTGAGGTAAGTAAGCTGTTCTATCATACCTAATTCATTATCCGTTAGAGCCATTCAACCACCCCCAATCACAATTATGGTGTTATTTATTTACATACAATGTCTCTCGTACCGTATAATATTCTTCAGATAGATAGTCTGTATAATTGTATTTTGTAGGATATGCAATCCCCCCCTCTTTGAGAAGGATAAGTTGTACCATGCCATATAATTTACATTCAGTTAGGAACTCGTTAAAGCCCGTCTTAAAATTAGCAAAATCTTCTACACTCAAAGTAGCCCCATCAATAAACACCCACATACTACTCTCTATTTTTCCTTGTAGATCTGTGTCTGCTGTTGGCACTTCAACCAACGAAGTTTTTGTTATTTCAGCAAAGACTTTTACTTCTGTGTTTGGCAGAATAGCTTTTATTCCGTCACTCACATACGAAACAAACATTGGATTCGCTGCAATATTTATATAATCATCTTCATATCCGTCATCTGTCTTTGTTATAGTAAAACTGTCTGTCTCTTTATTACCGGATGTTGGAAACGCACGCATGTGTTCTTGTTCCAACGGACCCTGAGCACTATAACCAGCGTAGGAAAAAGCTATATTATATTTGTTTTCTACATAACAAAGCATGTTTTCAATTTCAACTATTGCTTCTTGTTGCGCTACGGAAAGCTCAGCATACTCTGTTGACAGACCCTGCTCTATTAAAATATCTTTTTGTCTTTGGGTCAAAGAAATGTTCGATTCATTATTGCTCGGCCACTCAGAGTTGATCATTGTACATCCACACCCTCCTATCGTCAATAGAATTAAAATAACTAATATTTCAAATCTAACTTTTCTTCTCATGCTACTCCTCCGATGAACTCCACCACTGTGCAAGAGCACCGTCAGTGTTACTAAACGAAACTCTAGTATTAGTAATAGCAGTTTCAGTTTTTTGTATCAAGTTGGACAATGCTGCGCCAATTTCGTTCAACTGACCTGCTGCAGCAATGAGATTATCTGCTACAGAGCCTTTGGCGTATGTAAACTGAACCTTTACACATCGATTTTTTATGCTCTTCGATAATACTGACAACTCTCTCTCTCTCTTTTCCAGCTCTGCGGTATCAACCTTTATCTGTACTGAATCAGCCATTTTATTACCTCCGCTTACAAGAACTGCGCCACAAGAGAAGCTATCGTTGATGTTATGTCAGTAGGGAACTTGAAGTTATCTGCTTTTGATATTTCCGTAATATAGTTCTTTACATCAGCAGCTATATCTTCACACTCGTCTTTGATTACTGTCTTATAAGGTTTCAAGGATTGTGCAATCGAAGATAGCTTGGAGCAAACTAAATCGTCCTGAATACCTTTTTCCTGTATTTCGGAAAGGACAGCTACATATGACTCCATTGTCCTTGATAAAAAATCTGCATATTCTACAAGATTATTCGCAGCAATAGAGAGCTCTGCTTCTGCGCATACAATATCCTTTGCCATATTACTGTCCACCTCCTAACGCTAACTTTGCAAGCTCTTCAGCTTCCCTTGCCGCTTCAATCTGTCTATCTATTTCCGCAATTTTTCTATCGTATAATGCAATATCATCTTCGTAATCGTTTACGGCGTTTGCATAACTTTTTAACTTTGCGGAAATGGAACCAAGCAGCACAGTGTATACAACTCCAATGATTTTAGAACCGATTCCAGAAAATATGTCCTGCATTCCAGAATAATACTTTTGTGCTGTAATGCTATTTTGTTTAACATTAGCTATCTCAGACAAAATGCTGGACTTATTAGAGTTAATGGCGTGGAAATCCTCTTGCGCTTGAGAAACCGTTGTCTTGAAGTTGCTTAGCGAATCATACGCTTTTTCACATCTTGTGATTTGGTTTTGAGCGTTATTCTTTTTACTAACGTAATTTTGTCTTTTTGACTGTAGTGCAGGTACTATACTCACGTTCATGACAGACCTCCTCTATGTGAACAAATCGGAGTTTTCAATTTGACACACTCATTATCTTTGATGTAATATCCATCTCCCAACTCAATCAGCTTTTTGAACGCACGAGACATTGCCAACGGAACATCAAAAATCTTCATATTACTCATATCGTCAAAGTACATAAAGTTCCTCTGGTCACGAATATTCTTCAGAATTTCAGGAGCGCTGTAAGGAATATTCTGATTCTCAACAAGAGCAACGATGCAGGCTTTCATGTTCTTGTATCTGCCCACGATATTCTTATATGCCGCCAACGCATCTGGGTTGTTACATATAGCCATCAACGCATCCTGATTGTCTACCATGAGCATTAACAACGGCACATCATTCAATGCATTTTCATTGCCAGCAACCAAAGCCTCATAACGTTCTTTTAACTGCTGCTCCATCTCCTTGATGTACTGGACCGCATCCTCTGCAATCATACTGTATGCAGTAACATTGTCTCCACTCTTTAGTGACGCCAACTTCTTCCCAATGCCGTCAACCACATATACTTTGGACATACCTGGGTACATGGTATCTAACATATCCACCGTATACTTCATCCAATTGTGTCTGCCTGCCCCCTCACGGCCAGCAACTGCCAGCAATCCTACAGAGGCAAGGTCAAGCACACAGGGCGTAACCGTTGCGTAGTCCAAGCCGATAACCATAGAGAACGGCTCCTCCATATAGTTCCCGAGCTGTTCCACCATATATTCTTTCGTCAAAGAGGTTGGAATTAGTGGGATTCTCTTCGCCTTCTGACGATGGACCACATTAACAGATGTAATATACTGTTTAATCTCCTGGACACGGTCAATCTCTTTTTCTCCCTTAAACGCAAGATACGACTGACACTCAAAATGCCCTTTATCAATCTCTACCAGACATCTGCCAGGAATACTGTCTATGCGCTCGCTACAATGATCAAACAGGGAACTGTACTCATTAGAATCATTACAATACAGCGCCATTCTTGCGGAGAAGTTAGACAAGTACTTGTAGCCGATGCCTGCCGTTTGAGAATTTGCAATAACGATGCTGATGCCCACCGTCAACCCCTCTCGACATAGATTGAGAAGTTCATCATCATCTTGGAAATAAAGTTCCTTGAGTGCTGTCAAGTTGTCAATTAACAAAACAATGAGCGGCAGTTCTTTTTGCCCTGCCTCTTTATATGCCGCAAAGGAACTCACCCCTACAGACATGAGCCTTTCCTTTCTGGACTCAATCTCACCGTGCAGAAGTTTGAATAAGTTCTTTAATTTCTCATCCTCAGAAGGACAGACTACTCCGCCCACATGATTCAATCTCTCAAAATTCTTCAATACCATCGAGGCAAAATCAATGATATAAATATTAACCTCATCTGGCGTGTACTTGGTGGACAAACTACGAATGATATCTTGGAGGACGTTGGTCTTACCTGACTGAGCAGATCCAATCATCATAAGATTGTTACTTCCCAAATCAACGGTGTGCACTCCCTGGTACTGATTATCAGGATCATCATATATTCCGATTTCTACCTCATAGGTCCCATTCTCCAACCCATCTCTTCCAGAAGTTTCAAAATCGATGCATTCCTTCAGAGATGGTAAGCAAATCTCAGGCAATTTTCTCAGAGAAATTTTCTTGCAGTAGTCAGATACATACTTAACAATAGCATCCAACTGAGTGGCACTGCCTTCTCCACTCTTTTGCTTTTTCTGCGAAAAAACAGGAACTTTCTTCCCGGATTCTGTTAAGCTGTAAATGGTAAACTCCTTTACCTTGGAGTCATCCGTTTTCTCTGAAGCCCCACTGTATGCAGACTGGAACAATTCGAAAATCTCATTATTTCCAACCTGTAGATAAGCACGCCCAGGCTCCTTGATTTCCGCAGCAAGTGGAGATTTAATCACCTCATTACTGTCTTCCTGACTTTGAACCTTCAGGCACAGCTTAAATCGAGAGTTACTCCAGATCTGCTCGTTTACCTGGCCAGAGGGTTTTTGCGTCGCTAGAATCAAGTGGACCCCCAAGCTTCGTCCAATGCGGGCAGCTGAGATGAGTTCCTTCATAAATTCAGGCTGTTCCGCCTTCAACTCGGCAAACTCATCCACAATGATGATTAAATGGGGAAGTGGGGCTGAAACCTCCCCGGCCTTGTACTTTTTTATATATTTATCGATATGGTTGACATCTGCCTCTGCAAAGAGCCGCTGACGCTTTTGCAACTCAGCCTTGATGGACTTCAGAGAGCGATTAATTTCTTTCCCGTCTATATTGGTGATAGCACCCAGCAGATGGGGCAGTTCCCGGAATTGGTTCACCATTCCGCCACCCTTGAAGTCAATGATCACAAATGCGACTTCATAAGGATGAAACAGTGTGGCCATAGCCAGGATATAGGTCTGAAGGATCTCAGATTTACCGGATCCTGTAGTGCCTGCCACAAGGCCATGGGGGCCGTGAGCTTTATCGTGAAGGTCCAAATATACAACACCGGTCTTTGACACACCAATAGGTGCCGCCATAGATTTGAACACCTGAGACTTAGCCCATCTACTTTTCAGTTCAATGTCATCCACCGCCAAAATATTGAGCATTTCAAACATGGAAATATTCTTTGTCAGAGCGCCCTCCAGCGAAATCTCTTCGGTATACACCGGTGCAAGAAGCTTTACAATTTGCTCTGCTCTCTCTGTCGGAATCGTAGTATACTCGAACGGAGATGTCTCGCTCTTGTTCTGTGTATTAGTTAGCACAGCATTCTCATGATCTTCAATGGTAATAAGGTATCCGCACCCCTGCGGAATATCTGCAGCTGTCTTCCCAAAGAATACAAAGCTAATCCCCAGTTCCTTTGCCTTGCTGACAAACTTTGAAATGGGATGCGATTTAAAGCCATACTCATTATAGAACAAAACTACAATGTTGCGATCATACTGTTTATTTTGTTCTCGAATACTTAGTTCCTTGTACAAGTATTCAAACACAATATTTCTGCTCTCATCATCACAAACCAGATTCCGAATTCCCAAATCCTCATTGTACAAATGCGGCAAGAACCGCAACCACCGAATTTCTTCCTTATGCTCGCAATTCGCCACAAGCACCAGGTTTACATTACTGAAATACTGGCGTGCAGTAATATCAAGCACAATATTTTTCAAAAATTCAAACCGATATTCCTGGCTTCCTGTAATCCCAATTGCATTGACGCTCTTTAAATCACAGACAATGGGTGCCTGATGAACATTTTTGAACTCTTCGCAGATTTCCTGAGGAATACTTTGGAGCTCATCCTCGATATCCAAACGCTCTTGTTTTTTGTAGTCAACCACCCGCAAAGAACTGACATCGCCACTTCCTAGGCGAACACACAGATAATCTTCATCTTCAGGCATCCGATCAAACAGTGACGAAGAAAACGTCTCCAAGCGGCTCTCGGCCACCTGTTGAGAGATATAAATATCCTCAAGGGACTCTCTTTCCTCATCACGAAGCTTCTGAATCTCTGCCCTTTTCTTGGCTGCATATGCGTTATATTTTTCAATTCTATCTGCTGAACTCTGTTTATAATCCTTATTGGCCTCACGGATGCTCATGATAGTAGTAAAAATCGCCATGCCGCCAGAAATAGCCGACATAATAATCATCATGCCACCAAAAAACGCCATAACACCTGCCGCAAGCAGCATTCCCATAGAGGGCAGCAACCGCATAAAAAGATTATTCTTAGGCTTTTGAGGTTTGGCAGGCGGATCTAAAATTTCAATTTTTTCATCGCAAACAACTGTTTTTACCCGGGTGTTTCTACGAAATTCTGGATATATATTTTGAGTAGGGTGATCGATATACTCCAAACCGTTTACACCTAAGTCGCTGCGAATCTGAGACCACAGCTGGTCTCCCTTTAGATAAAAGAAATAGTCAGAAATAGATAAGAAATCTCCACTGCAAACGGTATCTCCACTTTTGGCTCGCTTGCCGTTTATATATACCCCATAAGTTGTTTGCTTAATATTTAACTCATACTTGGATTGTTTTCTATTTAAGATTACTTCGTCCTGCTTGACGTATTCACTTTTCAATACGATGTTGTTTCCCTGACTTGTGCCGATTGTTAGGGAAGCTTTATTGGCAATATTAACCACTCGCTCATATCTCGTCTTTCCATCATCAAAATCAATAAAAAACTCCAGAGAAAACACATATTGATCCGATTCCTGATATTTAATCTCCAGAGAATCGCCATGCACCAAACTTTTTGTAAGTAACTTTCGAACATCACCAGCTGTCAGATAAATATTATCCGAGCAAAGGACAGACCATCCCTCGCCGCTACGCATAAACAGAAGTTCAATTGGCCCAAAAAAGAGTTCCTTCCGCAATCTCACATCACAATCAATGCCAGTGCCTACTTTTAATTGCTGACACTCCTGATCTAGCTCAATTTCCTTATAAATATTATTGTTGGAAATGGTAATCTTATATCGGTTATTCATTATATATTCTCCCTATTCCGTGTAGTAAATATCGCTACCGTTACGTAGCCCATAGTCTGCAAGGGTCTTATTTCCTTTCAGAAGGGCAATGGGATTTTCCGCTTTTAAATAACAATTCTTAATATCTGAGGTATTAATCCCTAGTTCATACGCGGTATTTAGGGCCAGTACCAGCTCATTTGCTGTAATATTTAACGGTATTTCCAAATCAACCGATATCTTTCTTTTTGTGATATGAAAAATTACAATGGCCGTCTCCTTGTTCATGCATATCCCCTCTTAAAGAATCAGAAACGCAGTTCTTTGGATTCCACCCTCTGCGGAAAGTTGCTCCGGTTTCATGGAATCATAGCGTCTGATGTGTTCGATGTAATCTGTAACAGAAAATTTCAATGCAATATTAGGTGAAATTAATGCGTTATCTTCCTCTTTTACAAAGTCATTACATACAAAAACAAACTTTTCTTTACTAACTCCATTGATATTGGATACCAATATGTTTGTTGCTACCACAGAAGCCATGCTCTGTTTGGTTACCACAATGACCCGATCTGCTACACCGATTAGTTCGGTTTTCGCTTCATCAAACGTTACATCTGTATCCACCACAATAAAATCGTAATCTCCACTTTTCTTGGCAGAACAGATAATTTCCTTGTATACGGAGTAATTCAATCCCAGTGATAATAGGGATGCCTTAAAGGGAGGCAGATAATTAAAAACTTCCTTGCGAATGACATGTTTTATGTCAGCGTAAATGTTCCCTCCAGGATTAGCCAATCTGGAGTACACATCCATGGTTGTAATGGGTGAATGGTTTATGAGCATCTGTTGAAACACCTGTAAATGTGAGGCATTCATATACAGTACTCTTTTATAGTTTTTTGTGAGCGCTGCACTTATCCCCATTGCAACAGTAGTCTTACCAACTCCTCCACACCCTGAGTAACACAAAATCACCTGAGTTTCCTGTCTTTTTTCCACCATCCCCTTGAGTACCTCAGCACTTTTCCCGGTGATTTCGTTAAAAATTTCTTTAATACTTGTGTATTTGAAAATATGATTGACTTTCAGATCTGCAGTTTGCTCCTCCTCATATTGCTCCATCATTACGAAGATATGGGAAATGTTGTGACGGTGCAAATTGGTAGAATAGAGCTGCTCTGAAATAATTAAAATATCTGCTTGCTGGGGCGTAGAAAACAATTGATCAAAGAACGCGGGATCACTGATAATTTCAAGCTCTATTCTCTCGAAGAAATCCTCTGCAAACTTCAATTGTAACGGGATTACATAGTCCATATCTTCGTCCGCAATGATGATTCTTGGTTTTACCATATGGGCTCCCTCCGTTACCTTGTACTCACCTGAAAATCACTGTTTGCCATGCGAATTATGTCACCATTGCCGATTCTGTACGGCTGATTTGCCTGTAATCGCTTTCCATTGACATAGGTCCCGTTTGCACTTTGCAGGTCTGTAATGGTGTATCTTTCGCCCTTTCGGTCAATTCTACAGTGAATGCGACTAATCTTATCATTGAAGGATATTACACCATCTACTGCACCGGCCTTTTTCCCTAATACAAACCTATCTTTTGTAATTCGAATCTCTACTCGGGTCGGAGCATACATCGCAGTTAGACACAAACTCACAGTGTGCTTACTCTTGCCTTGTAATTTATCCTTCTCTTGTAGGAAGTCCTCTCCTCCTTTATACCGACGGTACAGGTCTTCAATAGATAACGTACCGTTGGATAAATCCATTGACAGCTGCATCGTAGCAGGAGACTGCAAATTCGAAACGCCAGAAATTAGCTTGATCAGTCCTGTTCGAATTTCATTTTCAAAACTGGATTGATCCGGATAAATGGTGTGATTCACTGGAAGATATACCAAACCCACATTCAATGTAATAGGATTCACATAAATATGTTCAAAAGAGATATCAATCTTTTGGCAGTTCAGAAACCCATTGTTCCGAACCTTCAAAATATTTCCAAGCAAATTGATCACAACGGCCATAAACCGTTCCGGGTCTAAAGATGGAATCAAATTTGCAAATGGCTTAAGCTGGTTTGCTAAATAGTAGATCTGAATATTTCCGTTATAGAGCATCTTCATGCATTGGACAAAGCAACCACTGGCCTGACTTTGAAGGACCTTATACTCGGTCGCAGAAAACAAACCACCTTCTGCTAATATGTAAGAAAAGTTTGATCCACACACCAATTCCTTGACATACTGCTTCTCCACCAACGTATTCATGGCACACACCCTTTTCCCAGCTTCATTCCTGTTTCTCACAAGTCAGGTGGTTTTCTTAAAAACCACCTGACTTCTAATAAACAGTCCCGTTTCTCCCGTGCAGGCAAAAGCCTGCACGGGAGAAGCGCTGGAACAAACGTTAGGGGATTATTTGCTGACTGCTTTCTTTCTGTGTTTCGTTGCAACAATGCCACAGATGGCACCTACAACTACAATGACACCACAAATAGAGCCCCAGAACAGCGTTTTATTGGCGTACCACCGGACGAAGAAGTTCGTAGACACCGTGATCGTGTCGTAGAACTCGAACAATCCATTCGCATTAAAATCGTCGGCTGCAGTATCTGTCACATTGCCTGCAAGGTCTGTCACTTTTAGCTGCACTGTCTGGGCATTAGAGCTTTCATGAATGGTAAACTGTCCATTGTAATTGAACCCACCATCATCAAACTCGTCTATCGCATCTACGACGTCGCCATTTAGCACAACCTCTATGGATTTCAAGCCTCCAACGTCTACGATGGTATACTTTACATTCACTGTTTGTGCATTGATAATCTGCTTTTCTAGATTAACAATATTGCGAATCTCCGGGGCCGTTGTATCAACGGTAAAGCTCATGGTGTCCATAACCTGTGCTCCACTTTCGTCGATGGAGTTCTCAGGGACACTGGTAGAATCATTGTGCTCCGAGTCACTGGTCGCATAGGCAGAAGAAAGGGAAATCTTGTATACTCCATCCTCCTTGAAGTTGGAGGCATTGATGGTATAGATATACTCATACCATCCACTCTCTCCAACACTGGTTCCACCATCAATGGTAGTAGAGTCAGTGGTATACTCCGCTTCTATTGTCTGGCCATCTCGGGTAATGAGAATTTGCAAGGAGCCTTCCAACAGCTGGTCTGCATTATACTCCGTGATCACAAGATTCTTTGTAATGGCAGTGCTCTCACCGTCCTGAATGGTGATATACTGACCGCCATCTTGAATCAAAGACATCAGGTACTCATCATACTCATATACGGAGCCAAAGCGGTTGATGGTAAATTTCATTTGAGCCTGGGTAGTATGCATGGCTTTATCTGTCATACCTACCGTCAGAGTATAGATGCCGTCGTTCCCTACCTCGCTGGGGATACTAAAGCTTCCAGAACCACCAGTCGCAGTGCTTCCCACCTGAATAAACTCAGCTGTAACATCCTCTACGCTATCAAACCGGGTTCGCGTCAACTGCACCGTATGAGAATCAAAGTTCACATCTTCAAACCCGAATGCGATCGTAGCATCGTTCTTGTAGGCACCGCCTTTTTCACCCACAGTCTGCCCATTAATTGAGAAAGTGGGGGCCTCAATCTGAGTATCAATGGTCATCTGTTGGGACGTATAGGTCTCCATTTGGTTCGAGGACTTGTCCCTGTAACTGATGGTAACAACATAGTCTCCATCCCCACTCAAGGTAAAGGAGCCTGTGTGACGATCCACACTGTTATCTGTCCAGGTAGTGGGAACCGCTGTTGCTACACCACCATCTTTTGAGACCGACACCTGTACATCCTGAGCGTAGAAGTTTGCCTCCTGTATGGAAATGGTTGCCTGAATATCTCCATCATAGTAAGCAATATTTCCTTCTACATTGACAGGATCATTGTAGCTTACTTGCGCAGTGGGAGAAATGTTATCCACGACAATTCTCTTTGTCTCCTTGTGAATCTCAGACTCCACTCCAGACCGGTCTGTTGCAGTAAATTCTACGGTGCCATTGAACTGGTTATCACCCGCCAACACCATCTTGGGAATCTCAAAGGAGGCAGTAGCCGTAACCCCATCATTGGAATATCGGATATCTGCCGCAGCAATTGCTTGATTGACCAACTGCGCGTTGACAGCGCTGACGCCCTCTGCGTTGAGATAGCTATACAGGAACGAGTGAACGCCCGATACCGCATCATCCGCAGAAATGGTTACCGTCATTTTGGCATTGTAAAAACCAAAGCTCATGGATTCCAGAACCGTATCCAGAACGCTAGTGCTGTACTCGACTCGGAGGTTTTCAGGCTTCGTCCTATCTACAGTGAAATAGTCACTGGCATAGTCTACTGCCTCGTTGGTAGCAAGATCTGCATACGCCACATCAAAGGTATAATTGGCATCACCGGGATACGTGATGGTCATCGAGTGCACATCTCCCTGGGATTTCCACTGAGACATTGTCACCAAATCATTCAACTGCAACTGGTTCCCTGCCACATCCCGCGCTACGATGTCATATTTGACATCTTCAGCATAAAAGTTATGCTCTGCAATTGTCACCACTGCAGTCTGTGTGTCTTCGAAGTAACGCCGACTATGACCGTCCCCGTCCTTTAACGTGTTGACCACAGAAAGGTTCCGGTATTCCACATCGATCTCAGGCAATACCGTATCAATGGTATGTACATCAGACACATATCGTACCATCTCATTGTTGGAACGATCCGTGTACTCCACAGCGATTACATAATCACCATCTCCACTGTGATCCTCAGGAGCCTGCAGTGTGAAGGTACCAACTGTGCGGTCATTAGCATCTCTCGTTCCCCAATTTACTGTCCCGTAATCAAATACCTTCCCGTCTTTTGTCACGGACACATTGACATCTTCGGGGTAGAAATTTGCCTCTGTCACTGTGAAGGTAATATCCACATCATTATTGTAGTAGTACTGGTTGGTATTGGAAACAGTTCGGTCTGCCGGTGTGTACTCCACTGTCATTTCAGGTGCAATGGTATCCACAACAATGATATTTCCATCATCCACTTTTTTCTGACTATCATTGTTGAATTTATCCGTTGCCACCACACTGAGATACCCTCTATACTGTGTCAATTCATCAGCAGTCAAGGTTGTCTCTGCGGTAAACTTGGACTTATCATTTTGATCCCTCACAGCAGAAATGGTTGTATCTTCCAGCTTTTCGGGGTGCTTAATGGTACTTGCACCAGTCTCCTTTGTATATCCCCATGTGAAGGAGTCCACACCAGAGCTGGTGTCATACGCAGTAAACCGAACGGTCACAGAAGGATTGTAGAATCCCAAAGTAATGGTTTCCAGGAACGTATCCACAGGAGACTTTGCATATTCAATTTTTACCCCTGTGGGGCCATCATGGTCAATAATAAACTCATCACCTGTGAAAGGCTCTGCTACCCAACCGGCGTAATCCGTATAGTCCAGCTTAAGATTATAAATACCATTGACGTATTGGTCGTACTCAAATGTATAAGTGTCTCCATTTTGGGTCCAAGTGGCTCTCTGAAGGATTGCAGTCAACTGCTCCGCTGTAAATGCAATGGGATTCCCATTAACATCTTGCATGGTACTGCTATTGGCTACCACAACATGATCAGCAGAGAAGTTGTGTTCCTCAACGGTAAAGATCGTTTTCTGGATATCCCCATCGTGAACATACTCAAACTCAATCTCCGGCTCGGTCGTATCAATGGTAATCACCTCAGAGGTGTATAGCTCCACCTCATTCTCGTCGTCATCCACCATGACATTTCCAGACTGATCGTGATAGCGCATGGTAACAACATAGTCCCCGTCACCACTGAGTGTAAACTTACCATAGTGGATCTCATCGTTGGTCTCATCTACGGTCCACTCCACATCTACGTCATAGGTCTCATTGTCCTTTGTAACACCAATTTCAACGTCTTCCGAGAAGAAGTTGGCCTCCTTCACCGTGAAGGTAAAGGCCACATCACCATTGAAATAGTGCTGTACCACACCATCCCGATTCACTGGGTTATATACCCCGCCGTTATCCACCAGCTGAAAGCTGGCATCCATGGACGGATTTATGGTATCAACGACAATTACGACGTTGTCTTCCTTGACTTCTGCGCTTTCATTTCCAGCACAATCGTACGCCTTAAATGCAATATGCCCGCGGAACTGCTCTGCTTCCGTTGCAGTCACTGTAAGGGATGCTACATATTTCCCATCTTCTTTTGTCACTTCCAGCGTTCCGCTTTTATCTGCTAGAATCGAGCTGGTCGCATCATCCGATTTCGTATAGAACCATTTCAGATGATCGACCCCCGATTCATCTGCTCCCAGCTCGTCTTCAACTGTAAATTCAACGGTCACAGAGGGGTTAAAGAACCCAAACAGAAGCCCGATCTTTTCAATAATGGACAGGTGGGAAATCTCGATTCCCATCTTATCTGTCTCTGGCGCATATGTATCAATTTTAATGTCCACCAGAATCTGGTCCGTAATGCCCCCTGTCTCTATATTTTTCAGATAGACATACCGGGCAGCCGCACCTTGGTTACCAAATGTAGTTGTCTCAGCAAAATTCCCAGATGCCGACTGGGCGATGCTATAACCCGAAGCGGGTGTTACAACAACATTTGTGGTATACCATCCGTTCCCTCCATTGACCTTGGGTAACGTATATGGCACATCCGGTGTGTTTTCGAAGGAAACAGTAACCATATACTCGGCCATATCTTGACCATAAACGCCCTTTTTTTCCTTGGTTGCAGTGACGGTGATATTGAGCGCACCGTCTGCCTCTCGAATCGCAGTCGCCAATGCGTTATAATCTGTTACCAACAAAGTGCCGTTCTGTTCGTTAATTTCTACGCCAGCAACCGCTTTCATGGAGTACGTGATATCGCCCCTAATCCGGTTATCGTTCTTTACCGCCTGTTGCGTAGAAATCTGATCTGATGTTCCAAGGGTATAGTTCACCTGTTGTTGGGGGAAGGAAATATAATTTCCCTGTGCCGACACTTCACCATTCACACTCAAGTGGTACTCAATCACACACTCGCTATAGTTTTCATTCCCAGACAGGGTGGCAATCACGGTCATGTCTCCAGGATAATAGACCGTCAAAATACCGTTATTATCAATGGATGCAATTCCTTCCTCAGCATCCACTTCGTAGGTGATTGAGCCCCCTGTAAGAGCTTCTGTGTCCGTGGCACTAAAGTCATAGGTAACATCTTTATAGGGTACTGCACCGTTTATGGTGATCGACTCACGCTCATCTTCACTGGTATGTGCATCGTATTTATCGAAATCAAATGATTGCTCTGCCTTGGCTACATGTACATTGTACGGAGCAATCGCTCCCTCAGCGGGGATCACCTCTACATCACTATCGTTATAGTTCTCTTTAACGGCCTTCACCCAAACAATATAGGAACCTGCATTAGTAACCTGAGGGATCGTATTTTTCACCCAGGCTTCCTCATTGACCTCCAAATCACCATCATCAAGCTGATACATCAAATCGTAATCACCTTGATTATTCACGATAACAGCTGGCTGCGCAACAGGTATACCTTCATCATCCACCTTGTACACACCATCCAGACCTGTTACTGTAAGTCCTTCCAGGTTAAGCTCGCCCTCTATCAAATTGGTAGTTACCATCTCGGTCACCAATGTATTGTAGTTAGGGCCGCGGTCAACCTTTAACACCACAGTATAGGAACCAACTGCCATTGCTTCTGGAATTTCTTTCGATACCAACTCCTCAGAATTCACGGTCCAAGTTACCACATCATTCTCTTGGAAGTCGCCTTTCAAAATTACCAGTTCCTGTTCCTTACGATTATAGACAAGACTTCGTCCTTCGATGGAGATTCCTTCAATGTCTGCGCGCTGAATCACAGCTGTCACTGGAAGAACAAGATCCTCCTTGCCTGTTCTTTGAACGGTAACCTTAATTTCGTAAGTACCTGCATTCACTGCGACAGGTTTACCCTCTTCATTCAACTCAAATGAAGTATCTCCAACTGCTTCGTATGTAACGATATCGCCTGCCACCTCAGTGACAGACACCAATTCCTGAGGTTCTCCATTATAGGTCAAAGTCTGTCCTGTAATAATCACATCATCTATCGTTGTTCCAGTCAGCACAACCTGGAAGTTATCTTCTGCGGTGACGATTGGAGTGTCCATAAGCTCTTTTGCTTCGTAACCATCAGCTGTCACCGTTGCCGACAGAGAGAACTCATCTTCCACAAAGTCGGCACCAGACATTACTTCAACGACGCCGTACTGGTCTGTCTCCTTTGTATCTGTAATATAATTTTCCCCGTAGCTCGTGGAGTCAACGGAAATTGCAACCGAAGCACCTTGAACTGCTTGTCCATCCTCATTGACAACGGTTATGGTTACAGCTTCTGGATGCTCATCTGTTGCAGCATAGGCTACCAATCCGCCTGGTGTCAGGGAGAGACCCATAGCCAATGCCAAGAATGCAGCAAGGACTCTCTTACTTTGTCTACGTTTCTTTGCCCTCATTCCAATTCACTCCTCTTTCTCCACTCTAATCAATCAATATGTTCCTGTGTATGAATGAACATAATTTCTTCTATGAGTTCCATGTTTACGCCACTGAGCCGTTGTACTTCTCGCACCATGTTCTCTTCCAGCGGTTGGGTCGTCCCATCTTCCACCAGCAGTCCCGTGGTTTCAGAGGTTACACCTTCCGACAAATTTTCATACAGCAGTCCCGTTTCAGGCCGCTGCCCTGTTCCATTAGAAACAGCTTTTTTTTGCCCTTTTTCAAGGCCAGACATGGTTCCTGTGACTTTCCCACGTTGAATGTTAACTTTACTTTCTCGGTAGCCCTTTGGCCCAGATTTCTCATTTGACATTCTCAGCTTTGCAATGGATTTTCTAGCAGTTCGCCCAGAAAGATCTCCAATGACAGAAGGTATTCGAAAGATAATCCACAGCACAACAGAAATGACCAGACATACGCCAGCAACTACAAAGGAGATAATCGATAATAGTGATAGTGTATCTGCCATTATACATTCCCCCCTTGTTGCCGCTTTTCCACCTCATTGTACTTAGCGTTTATATTTGCCACAAAGGAGTCATAACTGGAACGGATTTTATCCTTCAATTCATTGACGTAAGACAATGTAGAGGTGATTGAGTTGGTACTTCGATATAAGGTCTCCATCAAATCCAGCGCTCTCTCCCGTTGGAATCCTACTCCAGCCATATACTCTGCCTGGTCATTGACAAGGAGCATTGTTACATAGTAAAGGGAAATTTTATCGTAATTTGACTCACTATCTGTGGCCTTTCCGACGGTCTCCATTGCCTGGTCAATCTCTTCAAACAGTGTATTAAAATCCTCTAGCGTATGTTCCGATGTCGTGCTTTGATTCGTCATAAATTTGCATATAGAATCATAACACGATGCAATATTTTTCTTTTCAAAGTCGGCATCAGCCTCTGCTGCAGTCTGGAAGAAATTCGACGCACTAACTGCTCGACTTTTGAAAGAACCATCATAATCAGCAAAGTATAGCTTACCCATGTCATAATACATGTCCGCAACGGCACTATCTTTGAGATCCAGATACTCTGCATTGGCTTCGATGGTATTTCCCACTCTCGTAATCTCATCGTTTGTGGCGCTGACATTTTTAAAATACTCAATCAATTTATCGTATGCTTCTACTCGCTCTGGATAAATTTCGACCGCAGCAAAGTACCTTGCTGGATCAGAAGACGCAACATTGGCATCATAGTCCTGGTTGTTTACTTTCGTTGCTACCAAATTGAAGACGACTCCAGCAATACCAGCGGCCACGCATAGAGCTGCAGAAGCTGTAAAAGCCAGCAGCTTCAGCTTTTGTTTCTTTTTAAACCCTTTGGTAATGAGTTCTGGATGCTCTAGGTCATAGAGCAAGTCTGCACAACTCTGATACCGATTTTCTGCTGCAGGTTCCACACAGCGATCAATAATGATTTCAATGCCTTCAGATAACTCGGGATTCCACTGTCTTACCGGGGCATAAGGCTCTCCGTTACGTGGATCAACCCCTGTTAACAAGTGGTGCATGGTCATTCCCAATGCAAAAATGTCAGACCTGGGATCCGTCTGCCCACTATACTGTTCCGGTGGAGCGTAGCCCTTAGTTCCCAACACCGTTGTGTCCGCCAAATTTTGTTCTTTATACTCTCGTGCAATTCCGAAGTCAATGATCTTAATATTCCCTTCCGGTTTCAACATGACATTTGCCGGCTTCATATCGCGATAAATAATCGGTGGCTTTTGGGAATGCAGATAGGACAGTGCATCGCAGAGTTGCTTTGCCCAGCCCACCACTAACTCCTCCGGTTGCGCTCCGTACTCTTGCAAGACCTTATCCAGGGACTCTCCCTCGATATAGTCCATAATCACGTAGATGGTAATTCCATTATCAATAATGTCAACGATACGAGGTAATGCTGGATGATCCAGCTTTTTCATCATGTTGGCTTCTGCTAAGAGACTATTGACAACAATCTCATCATTTTTTCCGCTTCCTTTTTTGCGGATCTCTTTAACCGCCCACTGCTTGTTGAGTCGCTTGTCCATTGCCAAGTAAACGATGGACATGCCGCCGCGTCCAATCTCTTTGAGAAGCTCGTATTTCCCATCAATGACAGTCCCAATCGCAGTCACTTCATCCACCTCACTCAGCCTTGACCAACACCACAGAGATGTTATCCCTCTCTCCTCGTTTTTTCACCAATTCAATGAGATATTCTGTATTGCTGTGCATGGCACTTTTGTTGATCAAATTGATGGGGTTAAGGGATTCATATATTTCTCTTTCGCTAATCTCGTGTCGGAATCCATCCGAGCATAGCATGTATGCTCCCCTCTCAGTGGTTCCCAATATTACTTGAGGGTCCACAACCTTAGAGGCTCCTACGCACTGAAGCAGCATATTCCGCCGCCTATCCGTCTTTGCCTGTTCCAAGGTCATCGTGCCCCGAGCAACTTCTCTTGCCACAAACGTCTGGTCCGTGGTCAACTGTACCAGAGATGTCGAGATGTAATACACACGAGAGTCACCTACATGAACAATCAAATACTTCTCGCCCACCAGCAATATACCTGAAAAGGTTGTTCCCATACTCTCCCCGTTTGTACTTGCACTGTATTCCAGAATGCGGGCATTAAGAGTTTTGAGAAGCAAGCACCACTTGCTTGCCACTATTTGCATGTCCAATTCTTTTAACTCAAATGGCAGCTCACGGTGGAACCATTCTGAAAAAGCTCGAATTACTGTTGCGCTGGCTAACTCGCCCTTTGACAAACCTCCCATGCCGTCACAGATGATTGCCATAACAACCTCACCTATATCTGTAGCCGCATGTTTTACCAACACACTGTCTTGGTTCGTGCGTTTTGAAGTCCCCACGTCAGAATCCGCTGTCACAACAAACCGCAAACTCCCTCACTCCTCCCACAGTAAGCTCTACCATTTGTATTCATTGATAAAAGACGAATTCCTCATTTCCAAGTCGCAAGTTGTCCTCATTATGAATTTCTACTTCACAATGCACTGGAATGGGTTCATCGTTGATATAGGTATGATTTTTTGAATTTAAATCAATGATAAAACACTTCGTCCCACGAGTTATAATATCTGCGTGACTTCTGCTTACCGCTACATTATTTGTAACAAAATAATCGACATAGCTTTTCTCTTTGCCCAAACGAAACACAGGTTTATTGATGGATATTTTCTCCGCTGTGGAAACACGATATAAAATAGGGAACTGAACTCTTGCAGTATTGGAATTGAGCAAAGCTGTGGCTTCACACTCTTCCTGGAGCAACATGGTATCATCATCACTTAACACCCCTGTTGCTTCCTCGTCGTAAGTATTATCCTGCAACAGGCCAGTCGCCTCCTCATCGGTCCAATCTTCATGTTCTTCCAGAAGCAAACCAGTAGCTTCCTCTTCTCCCATTTTCGTATCGAAAGCCTCTGTCCCGTCATGGGGACTTTCATCATCCAAGAGGCCGGTGGCTTCCTCTTCTAAGTCTCCGGAACACTCCTCCAGCAACTCTGTAGGTTCATCATCGTCTTGTTTCTTCTCATAGTGCTCAACATAGTGCCGCATCTTGTTTGTGATAAACCCACTCTGCCCTCCTAACTGCTTTCGAATCAAACGAACTATATTGCCATCCTCTTTGGAAATGTAACGTTCGATTTTCTCAAATTCAATTTGCTTTTGCCCTCTAAGGAAATACATGAATTGGGCAATCGCCTCTTCATCACATTTCTCAGCCGGCTTTACCGAGTAAACAATGGATTCAAGAAAACCACGTACGTCTGTTTCTTTTGATTCCATTGTCGTTGGTACGTAAAGAAACCACACTTCGCGTGTCATTCGATTAATGAAAACATACTGTAAATTCAACACTAAAGCATTTAAATCCAAGTGATTTTCATCTATTTTCTGTAACGCTACCACTACTTGTTCTAGAATAAATAGAAAATCTCGTTTGGACATCGGCTCCATAAGCCGCTCATAGAGACTAATTCCGATCGGTCCATGATATTCAACCAAATTCTTTTTTAATACGTTTGGTTTCAAGAAGCCTCGACTACACGTTCTGCAAAATTGGCTCAATTTCTCTTCATCGAAAGTCTCTCCAAAACTTGTCTTCACCCGCACAACCAAGTTGCAATCCTTTGCTTTTACCTTCGTTTTCAATAATCCCTGTCCCCCTCACGAGTCTCGATTTCATCCTCACGACCTCGTAAACTGGCCCGTATTCTGCTCAAGGTCACGGGTGTTATGTTTAAGTAGGAGGCAATGTACCGATTCGATACCTTTTGAGCCAAACTTGAGTAATTGCTTTGAAACCATTGATATCTCTGTAGCGCTGTATACTGATAGATTGCATTTTTAATCTTCCAGTGCTCTTGAGCTGACTCACTCAACAAGCGAATATATAGCTGGCCTACCTCGGGATATTTTTGAAGTAGGTTTCTCACAGCATCCATTGAGATAGAAACAACACTTCCAGCGGTGATTGCTTGTATTGATATGATTGCCGGTATATTCAATTCGGTAGAAGGTAGTAGTGGTGATCCTGTTTTGTAAGCAAAACAATCTGTAATGTCCCGTCCATTTGAATCAATAAAATAGCCACGGTATATACCGGTCAACAAAAAGTCCACTTTGCTGACCGCTTCTCCTGCTTGAATTAAAATATCGCCTTTTTTATATTCATGCACAGTAGTACACGTAATTAATTCTTGAATGAGCGCCTCGTTTTCTGTGGAAAGCAGACGAGCAAAAAAAGTGTGCAAATCCATCGTATCACCCTTTTCCGCAGTTCTTTACTAAAGCACACCATATTATACCACTCTTCCTTCTCAACTTCATTAACATAGGTTAATTTTCAGTTTTTCACCCACTCACTAATTGAACAGCTTTCACAACTTTTCTTAAAAAACACCGTTGTTTCTATTTACTATGCTTAATAGCATATTCCCTAGTAAACCATATAATATAGTCGTATTATATAGATTGATAAAGCCTGAAAATAAAAGCAGCCGCCTGTCGGATCATCCCGATAAGCGGCTGCAAGCTTTGTATCCTTACACATATTTTCTTTATTATGGATTCCTATACAATTACCCGTCACTCTGTGGGCATCGCATCTCTAACGTATAGCAATGTAAAGATGCTCTTCACGATCATCGATCACATCCACCTATCTTTCTCCAGGCAAACAAAAAACCCCGGAACATTCGTTCCGAGGTTTCTCGTGGAGCTGCTAGGCAGATTCGAACTGCCGACCTCATCCTTACCAAGCGGAAAAAGAACTTTTTTCTGATTATTTTGGCTCCTTTCCCGTGGTTTTCACTCCAGTCTGATTGCTTTCTGTCACTTTCTAGCCATGGGGTATCCGTGTGTTCCACGGCGGTCTGTGGCTGGGTGTGTGGTCAAACACGCTTTGCCAGCTATTCCTACACTGCGCCCAAATCCCGCAAAATCCGTTCCGCAGCGGGCAGACGCTTGACCCGTTTGATTTTGACCCCCAACTTTTGGGCCAGATCTTCAAATAGATCATAGCTCTCGTCCCGGCAAAGGTAGAGCGTAGATGGGATCCCATGTTCCTCCACCACTTCTCTCCATGCCGTAAAGGCACAGTTCATCAGCTCCTCCGGCCTGCACCGATACAGGCACAGCAGCTCTCCCGTCTCCCGGTCGGTGAGAAGCACTTCCATCCAAAAACAGCCGTCCTCCTCCGGCTCCTGCTGCCAGCCAAAGTCAAATTCCACCTTCCGATGGGTGGCACTGCGCCCTAACCCCTGCATGGCTCGCAGCTTTGAGGAATTTGGACGGAAAACCACTGGATTTCCGGGGTCTGCGGGAAATTCCAGCGGTGCCACTACGTTCATCCACAGGTTTTCCCGGGCAGAATAGAAGCGGAGCATCATATCTCCCTTTTGAAACTCCGGGCGCATCCCCTCCTCCTGTATGGCTCGCAGCTGCATGAGAAAGTTCCCCAGGCAATCGGCCACAAAGGCCAGCTCCTCCCCCTGGACGTCGGTGTCCAGGTAGCCTCTGCGTTTTCCCGTCACCCAGGGCCACATCCCCTCTCCGAAGTCCAGTCCCAAGTGCCGGTAGCGCTCCGTCACCTCACCGGGCAGCGCCTCCCAATGCACCAGGGAGACGGTATACTGCTCTATTTCAATGAAATGACGAATTTCCTGTCTGGTGGGCTGCCGTTGGTGGAAGGCGCATTGGTAGTCCCTTGGGGAGGGAAATATGAGAATTTCCACATCGTTCTCCTCTTCCTGCACGCAGCTAAAATAGACAGCCCGATCCCCGGACTTGGTGATGAAGAGAAAGGGATCCTCCGGGTCCAGCCACCCCCAGGGCCATAGCTCCACAATCGCGTGCAAGGGCCCGCAAAGCGCCTGCCACAACTGCCGCTCCCGCTTTTCCCGCTCTCGTTGCGCTGCCTTTCGAAAATCAATCTTTTCCCCCATGCTCTCCCCCTACTTTCTCCTCTGTTTTGCGGCGGGTTGTGTGGTCAAAATCTCTGCCTCATGGCTCTTCTGGCAACGAGGGTTAGAGTTACTCTCCAAGCGGTTGTTGCAAGAGCATGGCTACCCGTTCCTTCACTTCATCACTGAACTCAGCAAGATCCTCACCCGTAATGGCACGATCCTCGATTAGCGCAGCAAGGTCATATACCATCGTCTGTTTTCTCAGTTCAAGACAAACACCCGGCCTGTGCCTGTCTACCTGAATGGCTTGCTGCAATTTCCAAAACCGCTCAGAGGCAGGCAACTCCTCATTAGACAGAAGCGCTATGTATCTCTGGTTCAAGATCTCCATATAGGCTTCCTGCCACTGACCGATCTTTTCTCTGAACATTTTCCAATCCTTCTTGGATGGCTCCATAGAAGGCCCACCTTTCTATACGGAATTCCTGACAACAGGGTATCATGAGGGCTGGAAAATTTCAATGAGGGGGATTTTAGTACGGTGTTATCAAAGATATAGGCCACAGTTTATGGGTTATCCCTCATAACATTTAATTGTCTTCAAACCCAAAGTCCTGGATTTTCAATGTACGACAGTTTTCCGAAACGGTTCTTACGGTAGAAGAAGGTATTCCTTCTGGTGCGTTGACATTTACCTCAAGCGTTAGCTCCACATCGGCTCCATCAACACTCATAAGATGTTGGATAATTTCGGTAAGATAGTCGTTCACATTTTTGTTTACTCGAGTATTATCCAGCTTAGCAGACATAAAGAATCTCGTATTTTGGGGAGCTGTTCTTGTCCCCGTATTATCTCCGGAGCGACCTGACATCCCCCCCGTTAGCGGTTGACTGCCAGCAGTGCCACTTCCTCCGCCTCCAGCAGGATCAGCATCACCTTGCATACCGCCGCTTTGCCCAGCGACTTTTCCTTCCTCCATGATCTGCTTCATTGCAACGGCTGGTTTCACCAGCAAATCAGATGGATTGATGGAATAAACGGTCTCGTTGAGCTTCAGGTCAATATAGCGTTCGCCAGAATAACCAGCAGCAATTCCGAAAAACTCAGTGGAATGGACTCCCTTTGCAATTGCATCCTCTAAGACACTGTAATTCGCAAGTCTTGGAAGATAGCAGTAGGTGCAAAGATACTCCCACAACTTTTTGATCATGATGTTATCAGAGTCTTTCCACAGGAGTTCGTCCAGGCTCATCTTCAAAAGTGCAGGCGCCCAAGTGTGGATAATTTGTTCGCCCTGAATCATCTTCTTTGCAGCTTTGGAGACAATCCCATCATCCCCGCCACCCAAGTTACTGATTTCCCACTGGATGGTCTTTATGTCTTCGTACTGGTCAATGAACGGAACTAACAGCCAGCAGTAGGTCTCCTTCATCCTTGACTCTACAGAACTATTGCTGCGATTTAGGCTACTTTCTGCTTCACGGAGTTGTCCGCCGTCCAGATTCAAATCATCTTTGTCAGAAATGATAGACTTCCATGCGATGAACCGCTTTACCTCAATCTGAAGATCACGCAATTTATCCTGATCCGGTGCCACAAAGGCCAGCATATTCCGATATACACGGGGAGAAGTTCCTCTCATATTTAGGTAATCCGAGACTGTAGCCAGGGCTTTCCCGCTATCTTTTCCATTTGCTCGTCTAAACGTGTATTCCGGTCTGAGAATCACCAGCCTTGCGTTCTGCTCATCGGGAATGTCATTCGAGGATGGGGGGCAGGTATGTAAACCCCAAAATGGACTCTCTTTGTGCAGTCTCTTTAGTCTTGACTCAATTTCCATAATGACATCTGCGTCGGAGACCTGGGATGCACGATCCTCAGAAGTTTTACGCAAGGTGGGCTTGGTATCATACCAGAACCGAGTTCCATTCTGGTTGTTATATAAGTAGGACAACGAGCCGTGAAGTGTGTTCAGCGCATCATTAAAATCGGCAATGTTTTCCCCAGGCTGAACGACGCCCAGCCGAATTCTCGATGTCTCCAGGCCGCGGATAGTCTGGTCACGGAGCGCAGAGGTACTGGGCGCACTGCCCAGCATAATTGTTCTGGCTACCCGTCGAGCGGCCAATTTCTGCCCATAGCGAAATGTTGATTTATCTTTCTGGTACGGGATAGAGTCTTTACCGTCTACTTCCCGGTCAATAATGCTGTTCCAGGTATCCGGCAAATGGCGTACCAGCTCATCGCGTACGCTCGGTACATTCAGGGGAATTGAGCCAGGCATAATCATCGCACTGGAATCATTGGCCATCCAAAGTTCATGAATGACCGCAGCCATCAAACGCAGAACACCACGAGTACGTTGGAACCGCTCCAATGTAGCCCAATCTCCATAAAGCCGGTCGAAAATCTCTGGGTGAATCGGGTAACAGGCTATCATGCGATTCCTGTACTCCACCTCTCTCGCTTCCATTGGAAAGTCGGAGGCATTTTCCTGATACATACTGCTGAAAGCATTACATACCATATCTCTGGCTTCGGGGTCTTTACAGTCGAGGAATAACCTGCGACGAACGACCTCAAATCCTTCATTGGCCGCAACTGGCTTCCAGATGGATTCCATACGGCCAAAAGTATGCTCAATGGTATCCAAGGCAGTTTTTCCGGCATCCCCGCCAATTTCAATGTCCGATTCAGGAATGGAGGCAACCACGATACTATTTTCGCTCGCTCTTGCAGCTTCTGTAATTTCCTGTATAAAGGTAATGAAGTTGTCGTAAGATCCTGCCGGAAGGCCCTCAACCCCGTAAATCTTTTTGGCGTAGGCTACCAACTCATCCATCAGGATAAGGCAGGGACCACAAGCGTTAAGCAGTGTTTTCAACGCCTCAGAACCTGGGGAAACACCACGCCTGTCGGAATCGCTCACAATTGCGTAGAGATCCGGCTTTCCGGCGGATGCAACAAGCTGATAGGCCATTTCACCCCAAATCGTGTTGACTGTATATTTGGGGAGATTGGCCGGGTTCTTCTTTCGAGTGGGGTCAAGTGCCGTACCGACCAGAACAGCAACATTTGCTCTGGGAAGTTCCTCAAGCCCCACCCGCTCCATAATCGGCTTCAAGCTTGGGATGCGGTCAACACTAAAACCGCCGCGCACCATGTGGTAGAGCGCCAACATACTGTGGGTTTTACCACCGCCAAATGCAGTTTTCAGCTGAATGACCGGTTCGCCGCCTTGCCCGGAGAGCCGCTGGAGAGACTCTACCAGGAGTCCAGCCATGCCTTCCGTCACATAGGTGCGGGCAAAAAACTCAACCGGGTCCCTGTATTCAATTGCACCTTCGCCGCGCGCTACCTGCGCCAGGTCCGCCGCAAACTCCGCCGCACGATAGCGTCCCTCGGCAACATCGGGATGGGGCTGCATAACATCTCGCCAGCTGGGAAGATGCTGTCCAAAAGACTGTGTCATCACACCTTCGTTCGCCTTCGCAGCTTTTGCCGGCGCAGGCGCTGCGATCTCAGTCGCAGCCATGGAGCCCTCTTCTGAGCCGTAACGCAGCTTTCTGTAAAGCGCACGGATTTCCTCTACGCCTGCCGTGTCAAAGGCCTCGCAGATCAGCGCCATCGTGTCCAGAGCCCTCTCCGCATAGTTCTTGGGGAAGTCCTGCCCGCCGATGTGGGCCGCTTTATTGCGGACACCGACCAGTTCTTTTGCCCAGGTGCGGTAATCCAGTGAGAGCTTTGTTCGGAACACATCATTCCACCGTCGGTCAATCAGTCGGAGACAATTCATTACGTCCAGCGAATCAATCAGCTCACTATAGTCTCCAGACTCCGGCAAATCATGCTGATCACTGAGCGCATCCAGCACTTCCTGCCACCAACTTTCTTTATAAACACGACTCAATTCCCGGCCAATGTAACCGGCCATCAATGGGTGTAAAATGCGGAATCCCTTTTGCACAAGCTCATAATTCTCCAGCATAGTCTACCCCTCCTTTGTTTCAGCAGCATTTTCAGAAACAGCCGCATTTCTCAGTGCGAGATGTTCCTCACATTCCAAGTAGATAACCTGCAATGCGTCATGAACACACATAACCGACCCGTCAGCATTTAAAACAGTTTTGTATTTTGAGAACACGGCAAGTCCCTGTCCCATACAGGAGAGGAATTCATCCTCCGGCAGTACATGGCCGGACCACAGCCGTTGCAGCCGATCTGGTAGTTCCCGCTTCAGTGTACTGATGAAGCCACGCCGGGTGATCTGCCCCTGCCGGCCAACACCTTTCCTTGCCACAATCAGTACTCGCGTGGAGTCCGCCTTTTCCGATGCAGGCTCCGACCGCATGGGCCAAACAGCAGTGATGGAAAAACCAGCAGAGAGCAGCCCTTCCAGCATGAACTCCCAGGCTGATTGATTGCACCCATCGCCGCCATTCCTAATACACGCCAAGTCATTCTTCCGAAAACAGTAAAACAGTAAGGCCGGATACGCCGAAGAACTGCATATATACAACTTCTCGCAGACCGCCCTCATGTCCGTCCGATACCTCTCCTCCGCATCTTCTCGGGAAACACCAGAGTAGATTGATGCGGTGGACAGCTCATCCTTGGGTGTGACCATGGGCAAAAACATCTGCGGATAAGTCTCCTTTAAACTGCGCCGGAGCCAAATATAAAAGAAGTCGGACAGGTCAGCATAGCCGATATCCCTGTAATAGGGCAGCTCCGTACAAACCAGCACGTCCTTGGGATATTCCATGGTCAAGGCATTATCCTGGGTCACCACTGCCTGGACTCCAAAGCCCAGGCGCTCTACGCTCCCTGCGACGCTATCCAGCATAGTCTTGAAATTTCCTGATACATTGGAGAAGGGGTTCCCCTCTGCGAAGGTCCAGACCATGGGAATCGCCTGGCGCCCAAAGGTGCTGCGAGTATTCCCACCGGCCGTCCGCCAGGAACACATGGAGCTGTTATAGTCGGCCATCTTATCTACCACAAAGGCCAGATAGATACCAACAGCCTGTCCATAGGCGAGAGCGCCGCTCCCGCCGTCCTCCAGGGAGCCTCCGCTTTCGTTCATGCCCGCTGCCAGCGCTGCAGAGGCCACCATATCCTGGGCCTCCCGCACCAAATCGCTGAACGTGGACAGCATCCGCATCTGCCGAGGTGTAAAAAGATCCGCATATTCAGTGATTCCATAGCTCGGCGGGGAGAACCAATGTGCGTTGGCCGGAATCGCACCAGGAGGTACATCCTCCCGGGGCGACACATCCGCAGCAGCCCTCTGGACCTCATCCGGGGCAAAGAAGGCTTTCTTGCCACCTGTACTGGTGACCACCGCCATCATCTCCGCACCAAGCCCGTGAACAGCCCCCATTTTCTTGATATACTCGTCCGTCGTTATCTCACCGCATACGGGGCAGCGGAACCTGGCCCCGTTGTTGCCGATTTTATTACTCTCCTTGCCAGGTGGGCAAGGCCCCTCGTGTATCTGAAACCGAACCAGGCCTCCCTCTGTCACCGGCTCAGCCCAAAACTGGGCAGTCTTAGCCTTCTGTAGGACATAGGAACTACTCAGGGGAATGTGGCAGTTACAGGCCGGATTTGGGCATTTCACGGTCCGTACCCACAGCCAAGCAAAGGGTATCTCCCCATTTCCCATCTGGGGGTAGACATTGGAAAGCCGTTTCAGCGCCTGATTCTCCATCCACGCACCATAGAAGCGGATATCCTCGGCCAGCCCCTCCCCACCGGAGTAGGACAGCCGCTCAGCCGCCCCCGGGTGAACCGGCTTCCAAGACGCAAAACGGGCTGGAATGTCCACTGCCGCCCTGGTCAGCACGGCCGCCACCGGATTCAAATCGTTGGCTTCCGCCCTCATTCCCAGTTTCAGTGCTGCGATGGGGATGCCTCCAAATCCCGCGAAGGCGTCCCACACCACAGGCAGCTCACCCAGTTCAGACAGCCTGTCCCGCACCGCATTCAGCGCGTTTGTGCTGTCGGTCGCAGCTTTGGCAAGCAGCTCCTGGTCCGCAGTGGCAGTCTCTTCCGAGTAGTCCAATACGGCGGCGGCCAGAGTGGCGAGGGAAGACGTCTCTGGGCTGCGCCCCCACCACATATGGAGATTCGCCGGATGGCCAGCCTTCCCTGCCCTCTCTCGGATCGCCGCATCATTCATTTCCGCAAGCGGGAGCGCAGTCTCTATCAACTTATTCAAAGGAAAAATCGCTCCCTTTCGTCATCGGTCTCATTGCTCTGATCTTCTATCCTAAAATAGATTCAACTGTTCCGGCACAAGCTCTTTCCGTGCGGCCGCTCTGGCCTGAATATCTGGCCATGCCACTACAAGGGCATTATAGGCATAGGCCTCATTGGCCCAGTTTTTCCGCTCAGCAATGGTGTACAGCCGGTAGGCCAAGTCCTTCGCCCGCTCCCCGTTGGAGCCAAACATATCCGCCAGGATTTTGGCGCAGGCCTCAATACCGCCCTTGGCCATAGCCTGAGTGAGCTGCTGGGTCAGCATCCAAATGCACCGCTCACTGCTGTCCACCTGCTCCGGCAGCTCTGTGCGATCCAGGAGATGTACAATGCCAGCCTTGGCGTAGAGAATGCCATGGGAAGCCATCATGGGGATAGAGGTACTCTTGGCGGTGGCCAGGATCTCCGCTTCGCCGTATTTGATGTTGTTGAAAGCGTTCTGGGTATACAAATCCACGCAGAAGCGACTGGCGGAGTCCATGTCACCCACCTGTTCGTTGAAGTACAAGTCTATCTCTTCGTTGATGATCTTCAAGGCGGAGCGCACCGACATGGGCGTCCCATCAGCTTCTAACACCTTCTGAAAGCGGGAAAACACCCCCATACCAGGGCCAATGGCAGACTGGGCCAAATCCACCGGGGCAATGTTGCTGTCCTGGAGCTGCTTCAGGGCGGGGCGCAGCTCCCGCCGCAGCAGATTGATCAGGTTTCGCCGGGTAGCCTGGGGCGCGTCCGCAGGCCGCTTGCGGCAGACCAGCACGATAGAAGAAGCTAGGGCGTTAGTCCCTGACGCAATGGAACGGTTGGCCATTTCGGTTCGCATGGGCCAAGTACCTGTAATGGCAAAGCCAGCGTTTACTACTGCACTGAGCATGGTCTCCCAGCCGGAGGAGGCGGTACCATCAGCATCAGAATCACTCTGCTTATAGGCGTAATAAATCGTCACTGGGATATCCTCCCGAGCATAAAGGTACATCTGCTTACAGGCGGAAAGCATCCCATCCTCAAAGAAGCCCTTGGCCGCCTCCATACTTCCGTTGTGGCGGTAGGGTGTGGCAATCAGCTCCTCCGCTTTGGGCACTAGCATAGTGGAAAAGAGCTCTGGATATGTGTCTCTCAGCGACTGCCGCAGCCACACATAGAAGAAGTCAGACAGGTCTGCGTAGCCGATGTTATCATAGTAGGGCGGGTCAGTGGACACCATAATGTCCCGTAGACCACAGTCCCGCTGAGCGTCAAACTGGCCCACATCAGCAGTTTGGGAGGCCGGAAACTCCAAGATACACTTTGTGACCCACTCTACCATATTGTCGAAACAACCAGAAGAATTGCTAAAGGGATTTGCCTCTGCATAGTCCCACACCATAGGAATTGCCTGCCTGCCAAATGTATTGCGCAATCCCTCGCGGGCTGAGTCCCAACTGCAAATTGACGATCCTCTATCAGCCAGGCGGTCAATCACAAACGCCAAATACACCCCCACGGCCTCGCCGTAAGCTCGGGCTCCTTGGCCGCCATTGCGCAGAGGCAAGTGGTCATCTGCCATGCCGGCAGCCACTGCATCAGCCTCCGCCTTTTGCTGGGCCTCCGCTATCAGGGCGCTGAAGGTAGTCAGCGCAGTAAGCTGGCGATGGGTAAAAAGTTTATCATATGTATCCAGTCCATAATTAACACACCATATATTGCGGGGATCATAGGGAAGCGGCTGCTCCGGGTGTTCTCCTGCCGGCTTTGTGCATTGTGCGGCCAGAATATGTTCCTCTGATGGCGACACATAGAGCCGGCCCTTTTTGCCCTCTGCTACGATTGCCAGCATAGTCGCTCCCATTTCTCCATCGACAGATTTCTGCTTGATATATTCATCTGTTGTGCTTTCTCCGCACATGATACATTTAAATTTCGCACCCCGTGCAGTTTTAGGCGCTTCTGGAACTTCACCTTTTCCAAGGTGCACTTTATAGGTTATCTTCTTACTTTCATAGTCAAACTGCGGTTCAATCCACGCCTCTTTGCCCTTCTTCTTGGATAGCACAAAAGAACTGGCCAGCGGCATCTCACACCCACAGGCTGGGTTGGGGCACTTCACCGTCCTGGCCCAGATCCAGGCGATGACGGTGGCGTCGCCTCCTCCCTGCTCCCGAGGCACCTTTACCTTGGGGTAGAGGTGGCCGATACGCTTGAAGGCCTCCTCCTTCATCCACTCACCGTAATAGCGCACATCCTCCGCCAACCCCTGGGCCCGGCTCCAAGTGTGTTCCATGTGGCTGATTTGGGCCTCCGGGTTCACCGGAGCAATGCCCGCAAACCGGGGCGGAATCTCAATCATGGCCTTGTTGATCATAACGGACACTGGGTTCAAATCGTGGGCATGGGCCTTCAGCCCCAGGCGCTGGGCCTCCAGAGGAATGGCTCCGCCGCCGGCAAAGGGGTCCAGCAACTCCGGCGGATTTCCGTTGGTAGACTTCAGAATCTCCGCCTTGGCCGCCTCCAGTACCCGCTCGTTGTTGGAATTCTCCCAGACCACCAGATCCTCCAGAATGCGGAACAGCCGCTGTCGCTCCCGATTCTGTTCTTCCTCTGTAGGGAACTTCTCCGGGTGGGAGGAGGGATCGTCCACCAGGCTGGACCAAATCACAGCTCGGGCCGCCGCCAATGGCCGCCGTGCCCACCAGAGATGCAGGGTGGACGGGTGCCCGTGGCGGATGGATTTCTCCCGGGCGGACTCCGCATTGATTTTTTCCAGGGGCAGCGCCACCTCGATCAGTTTCTTTGTTGCCATATTACCTACTCTCCATTATCCCTTCACATCAAACCAGCCTTGACCAAAAACCAAACCAGAATCAAACCAGCAAAATTCAGAAAAGTGCTGTATACCGGCTAAATCGGCGATATAGTCCCATATATCGCTTGCTATAATACACTGTCGCACATTCAGCCAAACTAGATATCAAACCAATTTCAAACGAGATTACCGATATCACTTTTTCAAAACCCAGTGACAGGTCCTTGGATTGTCAGAATCTGTGTCTATCTTATCCTGTCGTTTTAGTGCCGACAGCAGGGTCAAGATCTTGCGTTCTTTCTGTTTCTCGGTTAATACATCAGGAAATTTGTCCATAAGCAGTTTCCGGAAGTCTTTCTTCTGACCCACACCAAACTTTTTCAAGTAGTCAACAATCATATCCTGATAATACCGGTCATCAAACGCCCTATTGCGAATATACTGGGCCTCACCCTCTACGGTCTTTGCCACCTCTGCGGACAAAAACAGGTGATTTACTCTGCCCTCCACCAGCTTGTGCTTCCGCAAATAGGCAACCGCTTCCTTTGGAATACTCTGCCCCTTCTGCACCTGGTCCAGCAAGTACACAGTCTCCAAATCCAGCTCCGGGTGCTCATACAGGATATAGGTATACTGGTCATTCATAACTTTCCCGTATACCGTCACAGAAACCTGATTTGCTGTGGAAAAGTTATAGTCCGGCATGGGAAAATACTTTTTTCTTTGGATCCGGTATACACGCTTGATTCCACTTGTAGCAGTATCAATCATGTAGAAGTTGACCATTGATTCCGTCAGAAGCTGATTGCGGTAAAAAGGCGGACTATACGTCGTTTGCAGTACCGTCTCAATGGTCTGCGGGAGAAAATCTCCAGGGTTTGTAATGTTGATGCTCTCCTCACATTCATTGATGTAGATACGGCCGCCCAGCTGATAGTTGGAATGCGCAATACAGTTGTTCAGCAGTTCGCGTAAAAGCCATGTGTCATATTGTTGCGTCTCCTTGGGAAAGAGGGACAACTGATTAGGCATATACCGATACGTCAGATTGCGGATTTTCGCAGAAATCTGATCTACAACACGGATAAAAGGAATCCGAAAAATCGTATAATCCTTCAGCTCCCCATCTGCGCCGTACAGTCTCCACATGATTGTCGGCGCATTTGCAAAGAGATAATCATACTCTGCATTGCCCAGGAGGATCATTGCCGCATTGGTAACCTGACCGTTCCGCATCAGCTTAATCTTGGTGAGAAACTCTTCATCTGATAGGGAGTCAACTTCCTCGGTAATATGTGGCTGATTTCTGCGCTCCTTGTATTTTTCCCGCGCAAACGCGATAGCATCCCTGTCCAGACTCTCAATTGTTGCCCCACTCAGCAGAAGCTTTGACCAGTCACGTCGCTCTTGGTTCCGAATTGCATCAATCTTATACTGCTGGAGCGGAATTAGGCTTTCGCCGCTTCTGGCATAACACCTTGTTTTCCATTCCGTCGGCATTCCTGCCACAGCCGCTGGGATTTTGAACATCAGTACACGCTTTGGCTCCCCATCTACGACGGGATACAGCTCGATAATGTCAAGGAACGTCATTGCATCAGTCGTATTCTGGCTAATCATGTATTTGAACCGTTCCATTAATGTCCCCGGCCCTTTTTTAAATCCGGTTCCTACTGGACGCCTCATCCCCGTTTCACTGACACCAAGCACAAACCAGCCATACTGCTTGCCCGCAAGGTTGGCCTCATTGCTGATTGCTGAAACATACTGTCCTATTTTATCTTCGCTGTATCCGCCTGTGGCTGACTTGAACTCCACAATCTCATATTCCCAGCGTTCCATAAGCTCTTGGAGAAGTTCATAGTATTCAGCTTTTCCATCATCCTTTTCATATTCAAAGTAAGCCACTATTGCACCTCTTCCCAATTGTCATTGTTGATACAGAATCTCAGATTCTGCAATCAGGTCCTGTATGTCGTAATTTACGCTGGTTGCCGTAAAATCAGGCGCATTTTTGAAAGGTCGTTTCAGGTAAATCACACGGGTGTTCTTCCCGTCCACCTCTACGATGGCCAAGATAAATTCCTCCGGCTTATTCAAAGCTGTCAAGATCTCATTCTTGCTGACCGTCACCGTGGTCGCACCTTTGGCACGTCCCTTCACTTCAATCATCCGTAGGGCATGAGATGTCATACAGGTCCGTTGTCCTTCCGGCACATAGGACTCCACATCGTAGCCGCACTTGACTGCGCTGACATCCTTTGGCTGGTATCCCAGGGACTTTTCGATCTGAATCACCGCATTCATAGCCGCATATTCCACAGCCTGCCGGTCTCCGGTTCCAAATGTTCCGGGCAGCTCCTTCCCCATCAGTGTGCGCAACAAGCCCTTGGGGATGATCAGCGCCCCACCAGTCACCACCGGAGGCATGGGAGAAATCCTGCGCTCTTTTTCAATTTCGGCCAGACGCACCTGCATCCGGATGGTCAAATCATCCGCTCTTCGTGCGGCCAGTTTAGAATTTAATTTGGCGTTCGTCTTCCCGGCGGCCTCCTTCTGCTGGAGCTCACCGGCCCGATAGTCCCAATATTGAATTTCCGCAGTCATTCTCTCCTTGACCGCCTTGGCGGTCTTGTCCAGCATGGCCTCCTTGCGGGTCTTCACTTCCGCAAAGTGCGCCGGAACCAGATTTGTAATGGCATAGGTCTTTGCCGTATCTTCCACGCCGGAACAGAGCCACTTTTGGGACTTGGCCCAGTTCAGCACAGCAGTCGACTCGTCTTCCTCCGCCGCTCGGTAATCGAGATAGGGCGCATAACCTGCTCCGGCTGCGTTCCCGCCTTCCTCCAGCTCCACGAAATGCACACGCTTTGAAATAGTACGCCGGCCCCCATCTTTCAAAAGAATGCCATCTTGTACGGAATCTTCAATGTAAAACAAAAGACGGGCAGCGGAACCGTAATCGTTTTCATCAACAAACACCGCTCCGCGTTTCATTACATCCACACTGCGCTCCCGAATTAGATCCAGCGTAGCATCCAGCAACGGATGCCCCGGGCAAATCAATGCGGCAGGTGCAAGCCCCTGACTCATACAGAATTTCTTATCAAAGCAAACCCGCTCATAGCGGTTCAGCACTGGCTCACCGTATCCGATCTGCATATCTCGATTCCGTACGGCATAAGGGACGAAAGTAATTTCATAACGCCCTTTTTCTCTGCGTCGAATTTTTCCGCCTACGGACTGGAATGCCTCCACAAAAAACGCCTCGATAAAATGGGGCTGAAGCTTGTGGGCCTCCATGCGCTCCATATCTTCCCTAATGGTCATCACTGTGTGGACATCCATCACATCATCCGTCAAAGCGTTCTCTTCAATCAGCTTTTGGAACTCATCTCGATTGATGGTGTGATCCACCACTTCGTTCAGGTGGGCCTTGACCTTAGGGTCATTGCCGTATCGCACCGCTTCAATCAGCAAATCGCGTAGAGGCCTATTGTTAAATGTCATCTTGCCAAGGACATCAAATACTTTTCCGCCAAGTGCCTGCCGCTCTTCCTCAAGCTTCTGAAACAAGCGATGAAACACGAAACCTTCCCGAGTTTCTGATGCGACCAAGTTCCACAGATGGCAGACCTCAGTCTGTCCGATACGGTGGATACGGCCAAACCTCTGCTCCAAGCGATTCGGATTCCACGGCAGGTCATAGTTTACCATCAGATGGGCTCTCTGTAAATTGATACCTTCGCCTGCAGCATCTGTCGCAACCAATACACGGACACCAACATCTTGTTTAAAAAGCTGTTCGGCTTTCCGCCGTTCATCCCGGAGCATTCCACCATGAATGGTAATTACAGCTTCCTCATTACCCAGCAACGAGCGAATCTTATTGGTTAGGTAATTCAGCGTATCCTTATGTTCCGTGAAGATGATAAGCTTCTCCCGCTGCCCATCAGAGCCAAACATCTTTTCATTATCCTGGAGCACCCGTGACAACTCATCCCACTTGCGGTCGATTCCGCTGATACGGACCTGATTTGCCATCTGTTCAAGCTGCTTCAAAATGTTTATTTCCGCTTCCAGCTCAGAAATAGTAGCAGCAGCGGAGGCGTGGTCAACAACTTTTTCCTCCATTGCCTCCTGCTCATCGGGCGCAAGATCATCATCGTCAAAGTCATTGAAGTCTGCCGCAATGTCCGCGGCTCTTTTCCCAAGGCGTTCTTCTGAAAGTCTGTGCTCCAGCCTTTCCCGCCGCCTGCGGAGAGACTGGTAAATTGCTTCAGGAGAAGATGCAAGCCGACGCTGCAAAATCGTTAATGCAAATCCAACCGTTGTTTTGCGATCATTATTCAGCTTGTCTGCCCGGTTAAATTCTTCCTGCACATAATCGGTCACAGCGGCATATAGTTTTGCCTCCATATCCGAGAGATCATAATTGACCGTATAGGCAATCCGCTCGGGAAACAGTGGTGTGCCATCAAACTTTAAAAGCTCTTCCTTGACTAAACGGCGCATTACATCGGAGACATCGACGGCTTTTTGTGATTTCCCGTGTGTCCCCTCAAAGCGGTCTGGGTCAATTAAAGAAAGGAACAGGTGAAAGTCTTCCTCTTTCCCATTGTGCGGCGTCGCAGTCAGCAACAGAAAGTTTTTTGTAATGTTGGAGAGCAACCTCCCCAGAAGAAATCTACGGGTATATTTTACCTCTCCGCTCCAAACAGTAGCGGACAATTTATGTGCTTCATCGCAGACAATTAAATCCCATTCCGTAACTTTGAGCTTTTCCTGAATATCGTCGCTTCTCGCCAGCTTATCCAAACGACAGATACATAAATCCACCTCATTGAACACATTACCTGTGGCTGCAGATTCGATCCTGTCGTTCGTCAAGATTTCAAAATGAAGGTGGAACTTTTGAAATAACTCGTCCTGCCACTGCTCTACCAGACTGCCAGGGGCCACAATCATGCATCGCTTAAGGGAACCACGTGCAATCATTTCTTTGATGAACAGGCCGGTCATAATTGTTTTACCAGCCCCAGGATCATCCGCTAAAACACATCGAAGCGGGAGACGGGGCAACATCTCTTGGTAAACCGCTGAAATCTGATGCGGCAGTGGCTCTACGGATGAAGTATGCACAGCAAGGTAGGGGTCAAACAAATGAGCAAGGCTGATTCGATATGCTTCTGATGCAAGACGTACTTGATTCCCGTCTGCATCAAAACTCCACGGGAGATGATTGTCTCTGACATGAATACTTTCCTCATCTTCACGCAGAATCAACTGTGTACCCGGGATACCCATATGGTTTTTATATGTAATTTCAAGGACGTTTGTACCATACCATTGGACTGCAACTACCTGCACGGGCTCATTCCCGACGATGCCGGTTAAATGGCTGCCGACTGTTATTTCTTCCAGTTTCGCCATACGTGAGCCTCCTTTTTTATTCCTAAACTTGTTTTCCCTGTGACCGGGCAGGTTCGTCAGGAATCAGTTCCATAATATCGTCGAAAGTACAGCCCAGCGCTTTGCAAATACTTACCAGCGTGTCGGTATTTACATTTTCTCCACGCTTCAGCTTATTGATTGTATATGTACTGATATTCGCAGCTGCCGCTAGCTCCTTCTTTTTCATATCTCGGTCAATCAGGAGCTTCCACAATTTCTTATAGCTTACGCTCATACCGTTCCCTTCTTTCGCCGAATAGGTAGGCACATTCTTTTATCATTATATATGTCTACATGCGCAGAAGCAATACAGTAATTGAGCTTTCGCTCATTTTATTTAGCAAACGCATCATACATATTGGCATAGCTTGGTCACTAAGGTTTCATACTCCTTGCTTCTCTTTCTGTTGGTAGTTGGGCATTTACTTTTTTACCCACCCAGTAGAGTGTGCCCGTGATTCACTCACCATTGGTACAGCCAGATCTATCATCCGCCTGGCCCGACAAAGTTTCCACGCAAGGCTATCCAGACACCGATCCCGCAGTCTCTTAATTGCCTGATCCTTAGCTTTCTCCACCCCAGACTTCTTCATGCGGTTGCGTATGGCGATTTCCCGCAGATCTGACTTGGGGTGGCCGTACACGCCGAAACACCGTCCTAGAATCTCCTGATCCTTTTGGGAAAGCTGTAAAAATTCTTCCCTTAAGCATTCCATGGTCAACGACCGAATCACGGTCTCTTCCGGTGACCCAGACAACCAACCTGGTGTGAGCCGCTCCAAGATGTCTCCGTCCTCTTCCGGGTCTTGCAGGTCATAGACAGAGAAGAAATGCGTGGGATAGGTAATTGCTTTGGCCGCTGCAGAAAATGAGATACCCAGCGCCTTGCTGATCTCCTCTACACTCTCCCCTTTTTGATGATAGCGGTTCTGTGCCTTTCGCACCAACCCCATGCTGTCCCGGTCCAGAGATAATGTCCCCATGCTGCATTCCAAATACCGCCGCATGGCCCCATCCAGAAACGGAGTGACGTAAGTGGTAAATCGGCCCCTCTCTGCATCATAGTCGCCGCTCCGGACACACTCCACCAGTGCCAGCCTTCCCACGCTCTCCAGCTCGGAGAGCATTTCTTTTGCGTAATCGCTCAGACCGCCGTATTTAGTTTGCCGCAGACAGTGATACTGCCGGGCAATCAGTCGAGCACGATCTTTGACCAATCCTGTATTCATCAGGCACAGTTTGGTCAAGGCTGCCTCATCGCCGTTGGAGACTCGCACCAACAGTTCTTCGTTGGTCATGCACCGTCACCGTCCTTCGCCTTGCGGGGACGGCCCCGAGGCCTGGCCTGACGGGCCACTCTGCAAATTGAATAGAGATGCTGGGAGGAGATGGAGCGCTCAAACGCTTCATTGGAGATGTCAGGGCTACTCAGTGCGTCAAACAGCCTGTCCCGCACGGCATCCTTCAGCCGCCGCATTTCCTCCTCTGTGATGATCCCCCGCTGATAATCCTTTCGGATGCGGTTGAAAGCAGTGATTTTGGCCTTGATCTTTGGCACATCCCGGGCCAGTTCCTTCTGAATCTCATAGCTACCATACTGCCGGCAGGTAAAGCGCTCATCCAGCGGACAGCGACCCTCGCAATAGAGCACATGGGCGCCACTTCGTACCAGAAAATATTTCTTGCAGACGATGCACCTTCGGATGTTGTATCCAGT
>NZ_SJOS01000014.1:0-51399 GCF_012027765.1 Pseudoflavonifractor sp. SW1122
CCGCCTGCTGCTCATAAGGGGTTGGTGCAGGGGTCGCCGTTGCCTCCGGTTCCTCCTCTGCGGCCCCACCGTGACCACTTATGTAGGACTGCCCCAGGTCCTGCTGCTGGCTCAGAAGGGTCACCTGCTGACCGGCTGCGCTCCCGCTCCCCTGGTTGGTTCCCTCCACCAGCTGCTCCAGCCATGCCGCTCCGGGCAATTTCTCCCCTGCCCAGGCCGCTGCCTGCTGCATCCAGCTCCCCAGGTCCATGTCCGCTTGCAGCATCTGGCGCACCGCCTCTGCCTGGCCGGGAAACACTCCTCGCCCGATAAACACCAACAAAAATAGCATACCGCTGGCCATCAGCTGAATCCCCCAGCGGGCCGCTCCCGGCGCGGCCGCAGGCTTTCCCCGCCGCGCCCCCGCCGGAGTGGAACGCCGTCTCACCCCTGTGTCCATACGCTCCCTCCCTTGTCCAAATCAACCTAATGCACCCTATGCTCCGGTGAGCTGGAATATTCCCCCGGTGATTTTGTCGATTTTGTGAACTTTTTGAAAAGCCATTGACAACCGGGAGTGACGCGCCTATAATTCCTTATGTTTCTTAATTATGTTACTTAACCTTTTTGAGGGTTCAGTATCAAGATGGGAGGTTATAACAGTGAAGGATCAGCAATACCCACGTGCGCTGGAGCTGCTGCGGGAGATGGACCTGCTGCGCCGCACCTGGAAGCTGGCCATCCCCAACACCGGAATCAACAAGTCGGAATTTTTCACCCTGTACACCCTGCGCTGTCCCAATGGCCAGGCTCTGTCCTGGGGTGAAGACTGCTCCCAAGAGCCCGCCCCCATGACCCTGTCCACCCTGGCCAAGGCCATGAAGCAGAGTATGCCGGCGGTGAGTCAGCGCATCACCAAGCTGGAGGAACTGGGCTATGTCCGGCGGGAGCCGGACCAGCGGGACCGCCGCACGGTGTGGATTCACCTGACGAGCGCAGGCAATGAGCTGCTCCAGACCACTGGCTCTGAGATGTTGGGAAAGCTGGAGCGTGTGCTCCACCGCCTAGATACCCAGGACGGGGTCAACGCCCAGCTGCTCATCCAAGCCTTCCACTGCCTGGCCCTGGCAGTGCAAGAGGAATTTTCCCAGGGCAAACCGTAACTTCTAGGAGGGAACCAGATTTTATGCTGAAACTCAAGCGTTATTTGAAGCCGTATGCCGTTCTGTTGCTGATGGGCATTGTGTTTCTCTTTGGCCAGGCCATGCTGGAGCTGTCCCTGCCCAACTACATGAGCGACATCGTCAATGTGGGCCTGCAACAGGGAGGCATCACCTCCCCCGCTCCCCAGGTGATCTCCGCCGACGCCTTTGGCCTCATGGAGCAGTTCATGTCCCAGGAGGACCGGGATGTGGTGGAGGAGGCCTACGTGGCCCTGGCAGACCACCCGGACTATGAGGACCTGTCTGCCACCTTCCCCCAGGCTGCAGACACCGACCTGGCTCTGAACACCCAGGACACCCAGGCCGTGGAAACCGCCTTTGGCCGGGCCAGCTACGCCTTGACCCAGGTCATGAGCCAGGCCTCTGGCTCCAACGAGGACGACCAGGCCTCCATGGCCGAGGGATTCCAGGCCCTGGGGCAGATGTTGGCCCAGCCCCAGGCTCAGGCGCTCATCCAGCAAGCCATTGACGTGGCAGCTCAGACCCCTGACACCATGCTGGAGCAGACAGGTGTGGCCATGGTCAAGGCCTTCTATCAGCAGCTGGGCGCTGACACCGACGCCATTCAGACCCACTACATTCTCACCACGGGTGGACGCATGGCTGTGTTGGCGGTGCTGCTGACTCTGTGCGCCGTGGCCGCTGGCTACTGCATGGCCCGGATGGGCGCCGGGGTCGCTCGGGACCTGCGCCGGGATGTGTTCACCAAGGTCACCTACTTCAACAACGATGAGATGGACCGCTTCTCCGGGGCCACCCTCATCACCCGTTCCACCAACGACATCACCCAGGTGCAGAATTTCCTGAGTATGGGTCTTCGGCTGCTGTGCTTTGCCCCCATCATGGGCATTGGTGGCCTCATCATGGGCCTGTCCACCTGCGTCAACCTGGCCTGGGTGCTGGCTCTGGCCCTCATCGTCATGCTGGGCCTGCTGCTGGTGCTCTTTGCCGTGGCCATGCCCCGCTTTAAGAAGATGCAGGCCCTGGTGGACCGGCTCAACCTGGTCAGCCGAGAAGAGATCGGCGGCCTGATGGTGGTGCGCGCCTTCTCCAATCAGAAGTTCATGCAGGATCGGTTTGAGAAGGCCAATGACGACCTCACCTCCAACACCCTCTTCGTCAACCGGGCCATGGCCACCATGATGCCCGCCATGACCCTGGTGATGAACGGCCTGTCCCTGCTCATCGTGTGGTTCGGCGGCAAGCAGATCGCCGCCAGCAACTTGCAGGTAGGCGACATGATGGCCTTCATCCAGTACGCCATGCACGTGATCATGAGTTTCTTGTTCATCAGCATGATGTTTATCATGGTGCCCCGGGCCTCCGTGTCCACCGAGCGTATCAACGAGATTCTCCAGACGGAGGTGCAGGTCAAGGACAGCGACCACCCCACCCACCTGAGCCAGCCTGTGAAGGGCGTGGTGGAGTTCCGGGATGTGTCCTTCCGCTACCCCGGTGCCGACGCCGATGTGTTGGAGCACGTGAGCTTCGTGGCCCGGCCCGGACAGACCACCGCTTTCATCGGCTCCACGGGTTCGGGCAAATCCACCCTCATCAACCTCATCCCCCGCTTCCACGACGTCAGCGAGGGCAGCATCACCCTGGATGGAGTGGACATCCGAGATCTACCCCAGAAGGAACTGCGGGACGCCATCGGCTACGTCCCCCAGAAGGGTCTGCTGCTCCGGGGCACCGTGGAGAGCAACCTGCGGTACGGCAATCCCGACGCCTCCCAGGACACCATCGACACCAGCGCCCGCATCGCCCAGGCCTCCGAGTTCATCTCCCACCTGGACCAGGGTATGCAGACCCCCATCAGCCAGGGCGGCACCAACGTCTCCGGCGGACAGCGGCAGCGTCTGTCCATTGCCCGGGCTCTGGCCAAAGAGGCCCCGGTGTATATCTTCGACGACACCTTCTCCGCTCTGGACTTTAAGACCGACGCCCAGCTCCGGGCCGCTCTGAAGGAGTACACCACCCAGGCCACCGTCCTCATCGTGGCCCAGCGGGTATCCACCATTCTGGACGCCGACCAGATTCTGGTGCTGGACCAGGGCAAGGTGGTGGGCTGCGGCACCCATCAGGAGCTGATGCGCACCTGCAAGACCTATCAGGAGATTGCCCAAAGTCAGCTTTCAAAGGAGGAATTGGCATAATGGCAGGACCTATGAGACACGGCCCCATGGGCGGCCGTAACCCGATGGGAGAAAAGGCAGCCGATTTCAAGGGCACCATGATCAAGCTGCTGGGCTACATGAAGCGCTATCTCCCCATGCTCATCATCGCTCTGGTGTGCGCCATTGCGGGCACCGCATTTTCCATCCTTGGTCCTAAGATTCTGGGCCAAGCCACCACCAAGCTGTTTGAAGGCTTGATGGCTATGATCGCCGGCACGGGCTCCATTGACTTTGACGCTCTGGCCCAGATTTTGCTGTTCCTGGGCGGTCTGTACCTGTTCAGCGCCTTGCTCAACTACGTCCAGGGCTGGCTCATGGCGGGTATCGCCACCAAAGTCAGCTACACCATGCGCACCGACATCAGCCAGAAGATCGACCGTCTGCCCATGTCCTACTTTGACAAGGTGTCCCACGGCGAAGTGCTCAGCCGTATCACCAATGACGTGGACTCCGTCACCCAGACTCTGAACCAGAGCCTGTCCCAGGTGGTCACCCAGGTGACCCTGCTGCTGGGCGTGCTCATCATGATGCTGTCCATCAGCCCCTGGATGACCCTGGTTGCCCTGTGCATCCTCCCAGTGTGCCTGATCATCGTCACCAGCGTCATTCGCCACAGCCAGAAGTTCTTCCGCAGCCAGCAGGAATATCTGGGCCATGTCAACGGCCACGTGGAGGAGATGTACGGCGCCCATGTGGTGGTCACCGCCTTCAACGGCCAGGAGGACTCCATCCGAGACTTCAACGAGATGAACGAGAAGCTCTACCACAGCGCATGGAAGAGCCAGTTCCTCAGCGGTCTGATGATGCCTTTGATGAACTTTGCCAGCAACCTGGGCTATGTGGCTATCTGCGTGCTGGGCGGCTTCCTGGCTCTGAACCAGGCCATCACCGTGGGTGACATTCAGGCCTTCATCCAGTACGTGCGCCAGTTCACCCAGCCCATCAACCAGCTGGCCAACATCTCCAACCAGCTCCAGCTCACCGCTGCCGCCGCCGAACGGGTGTTCCTCTTCCTGGAGGAGCCGGAAGAGGAGGCCGACCCGGTGCCTGCTGTAGACCCTGAATCCATCGACGGCTCGGTGCAGTTTGCCCACGTAAACTTTGGCTATCTGCCGGATAAGACCATCATCCACGACTTCTCCGCCTCCATTCAGCCTGGCACCAAGGTGGCCATCGTAGGTCCCACCGGAGCCGGTAAGACCACCATCGTCAAGCTGCTTATGCGCTTCTATGACGTCAATCAGGGAGCCATTCTCCTCAGCGGCTACGACGTGCGCCAGTTCGCCCGGGGTGAGATGCGGGACGCCTTCGGCATGGTGCTCCAGGATACCTGGCTGTACAACGACACCATCATGGAGAACATCCGCTTTGGCCGTCTGTCCGCCACCGACGAAGAGGTGCTCCAGGCCGCCAAAGCCGCCCAGGTGGACCACTTTGTGCGCACCCTCCCCCACGGCTATGACACGGTGCTCAACGAGGACGCCAGCAACATCAGCCAGGGCCAGAAGCAGCTGCTCACCATCGCCCGCACCATCCTCTCGGACCCCAAGATTCTCATTTTGGACGAGGCTACGTCCAGTGTGGACACCCGCACCGAGGTGGCCATCCAGACCGCCATGGACCGCCTCACCCAGGGCCGCACCAGCTTCATCATCGCCCACCGGCTGTCCACCATCCGCAACGCCGACGTCATCCTGGTGATGAAGGACGGTGACATCGTGGAGACTGGTACCCACCAGCAGCTGCTGGATCAGAACGGCTTCTACGCCAATCTGTACAACAGCCAGTTTGCCACCACCTAACCCAAGCAAAAAAGAACGGCACAGGTTTTCTCAAAGAAACCTGTGCCGTTCTTTGTATCCATCAATATCCCAGTTCCTCGCCCACCAGGATCACCTTGATGCGGCCGGGCACCCGCTGCTGGCGGTGAATCACCGTGGTGCAGCAGATGCGGTCCGGGCTGTGGCAGTCCTCACAGCGTCCGGTGACGGTGCAGGGGGTCTTTCTGTGCAGCCGTACCGCGTTGGCCGGAGCGGCCACCTGCTCCACCCGGGCCACTGCCGCTTCCAGATCGGGCACAATCTTGTTGTACCCCACCACACAGATGACGCTCTTGGGACCATAGGTCATGGCGGCTACCCGGTTGGCGTTGCCGTCCACATTGTACAGCTCTCCCTGCTCGGTTACGGCGTTACAGCTGGTGAGATAACAGTCGGCAAAAAAGGCCTTGCGCAGGACCAGGTCGATCTCCTCCTGGGGCACCGCCTCCCGGTCATAGAACTCGTAGTCACCGCTGCGCAGAAGGTCCATGATGCCCGCCTCACTCAACGTCATGCTGCCTCCACAGGCAACCGTGCACCCCTTGGGCAACAGCTCCTGCACCAGCTTTCGGGCATCCTCCAGGGTAGGCACATAGTAGGCAGTCATCTGGTTCTCTTCCAGCTTCTTGGCAGTGCGCTCAATGAGCTTCTCCCGCACCAGAGCCATAGGTTCGTGATTGGTCATGGCGGCCTCTCTCCTTTTTGTCAAATAGATAGTTCTATTGTACTCCATTTCCCCCAGGGTGTACAGGGTCTTTTCTTCTCCGCTCGTCTTTCAAAATTCTTAATAAAACCTTGATGATATTCTCAATCCCCCATGGTATACTCAGGGAGAATTTGATAAACCTGCTTTCTTTTTGGAGGTGGCAGCCATGACGGATTCCTTCACCTTTTCTCTCTCCCCCCTGGACACCGAAGCCCTGCTCCCCCAGCTCGCCGCGGCGCTGGAAAAGCGAGTGGAGCTCCACTCCCGTCAGCGACTTCCCGGCCTGTGGCAGGTCACCGACAAGCTCTCGAACGCAGAGCGTGGCTCCCAGCCTGTGGCAAACCATCGCAAACGTCTGCGCCAGTTTTTAGGGCTCCTACTCTGGGTGCTGGGCCTACTGATGTTGGCCCCCGGGCTCATCGACCCCCAGGAACTGTTTGTCCCGCTGATAGCAGGAGCCTGTGCCTTTTTCTTGGGCCAGCTGACCCTCTGGCTCTACCAGCGCACCCTGCTGGCCATTCTGGACTTGGCCTGCGGTCTCTTCCTGTGCATGTCTGCCCTGGGCGCTCCCAATCAGATGCTGGGTTTGCTGTGGGCAGCGGTTCCCTGCCTACTGGTAAGTGTCGCCGTCCTGCCCTCTCGGCGGCGTCAACGCACCACCCCCTTTGAGAAAGAGGCACGGAACCTTCTTGCCAAGTACCAGGACCTCAAGCCCCACACCATCCAAGCCGTGTTTGACCATCAGGGCCTCACCGTGTCTCTGCCAGAGGGCGACCCCAGCGTATACCCCTATTCCACTGTGTCCTTCTTTGTGGAGACCCCCGATCTGCTTCTCCCCTTTTTCCAGGATACAGTGCTTCTCCTGCCCAAGTACGATCTGACCACTGGGACCATGAACCAGCTGCGCACCCTGCTGGCCCAACAGACCCCCTATGAAATTCTGGAATAATCCCTGGATTTTTGGCTCTCTCCCTAGAGCAATTGGAGCAAGGACACGCAGAGCCATCCATGGACTATGCATATTACTTTTCCGTGGTCTTCTCATAATGATCATACACGTTTTCAAGCCACCTGCCCTTCTCTCTGGGGCAGGTGGCTCGTTCTATTTTTCTATCTACTCTCTCCCCTGATACTCGCTTTTCACAATTTCAAACATCTCCTCTGGGGTCTCCTGGCATCCCCCTTCCAGCCACAGCTTGATGATACTGGTCAGACCGCTTTTGAAAAACTCCATGTGATAGCGAATAAAGCGGTTTTGGAAATGTCTTTTTGCCAGCTCCATATCATAGGCAATGATTTTATAGTTATTGTCATACCCCAGTTTAAAATAGGTGCGGTAGAAAATCTGGTTGGCCTGAATGTGGCGGAACAGTTTGAGATAGTCATTGCTGTTGACACCTGAGGTAATCTCCTCTTGATACAACTCGGCCAAGTTGGTCTCCAGTTTGTCCCGGATGGAGTCTGCCAGGGCGTAGATGTCCGCAAAATTGGCATAGAAGGTAGTGCGGTTCACCCCTGCCCGCTTGCACAGCTCAGAGACGGTGATCTGGCCCAGTTCCTTGGTCTGTAACAGGTCCAGGAACACCTTCTCCATGCGTTCCACCGACTCCCGCCTGCGCTTATTGTTGGGTGTATTCATATGCCCTCCTTTATCTCAACACTTGTTGTGACATTGATGATTGTTTTCTCCTCTGGCGGAAATTATACTACACTTAGACCGAGGCAACAACTGTTGTGTTAATGATTTTTGGAGGTGCGAACCATGAAGAAAAGTACTTTTGTGGCCATGCTGCTGGGAACCATAAGCGGCGTACTCTTTGCCCTTGGCATGTGCATGGCGCTCATTCCAGACTGGTATTCCTTTGGCCCCGGTGTGGCTCTGGGTTGTGCCGGCATTGTGCTTGGACTGGTCACCGTGGCGGTATGGCAGCACATGGAGCACAAACAGCCCATCCAGATTTCCCGGAAAGCAGTGGCATCCGTGGCCGTGGGCATTGTGGGGGCCTTGACCCTGGGAGTGGGTATGTGCTTTACCATGGTATGGAATCAGCTGGTTCTGGGGATTGGCATCGGCCTTGTGGGTATTGTGGTGCTGCTCTGCCTGCTCCCCCTGACCAAGGGCATCCGGGCTTGAGACCCCTACGTCATCGTTTCTATACGGCCCCCTTTTTTCGTTCCGCCGTGCTCCCTCTGGTGGGAAACTGCCTGTATGCCCTGTACCACGGTATCTTGGGCTTTGTCTATGCCTCGCTTTGGTATCGGTCGATGTGTACCTTCTACAGCATCTTGGCTGTGGCTCGGTTCTGTGCTCTGTTAACCGGACGGGCAAGTGCAGGAAGAAATTGCATCGTATCCTGGCGATTTGTGATGGTGGTATGCGGTATTCTGCTCCTTGTACTCAGTGGCAGCCTGACCTGGATCATAGAGATCAGCCTCTCTCAGCACATTGCCACCGCCTATGACACGGTGACGATGATTACTATAGCCACCTATACCTTCTATAAAATTACGGTGGCCGCGGTCCAAAGGGTTCGGCATTGGGACACCTCTCCCCTGTCGGTGGTCATCCGCAACATCCGATATGCGGAGGTGGCGGCTTCGGTATTGACGTTGCAGCGGTCCATGTTGGTCTCCTTCGGCACATCGGAACACACACCTTCCCAGTGGATGAATGCCCTGACCGGTGCTGCCGTATGTGCCTTCATTCTATCTCTAGGCATTTATCTAATCTGGAAATCAAGAAAGGAAGTTAAACCATGGCAAAATCCAAACTTGTAAACGCAAATGAAAAAATCGCAGAAAAAGTCACCGCCACCTTTGGCGCCATTCAAGACCGCGTGGTAGGTGGCTACACCAAAATGGAGGACGCCTTTGTGGACCGCTATCTCACCCGGGGCGGGGAGAGCGTGGAGGAGGCAAAGGCACGGCTGAAACGGGAGCTGGAGGAGTCGAAGCGGTAAGTTGCCCCGCCCCCCTCTCCATTCCGCCTGGAAATTTAGGATGAAACCAGGGCCCTGATGTGGTACAATACCTGTATCCTGCAACAGAAGGGAAATCATTGAAATGACAAAGATCTTGTTTGTATGTCACGGCAACATCTGTCGAAGCCCCATGGCGGAATTCGTGATGAAACATCTGGTCAAAGAGGCCGGGGTGGCGGACCAGTTCTCCATTGCCTCCGCTGCCACCAGCACCGAAGAGATCGGCAACCCCGTCTATCCCCCTGCCGCCCGCACCCTGGCCGCCCACGGTGTCCCCTGCTCCGGCCACGCCGCCCGCCAATTGCGCAAAGCGGACTATGAGGTCTATGATCTGCTCATTGGTATGGACGACGCCAACATCCGCAACATGCAGCGCATGTGCGGCGGCGACCCCCAGGGGAAAATCCACCAGCTTCTGGACTACACAGACCGTCCAGGAGAGGTGGCAGACCCCTGGTACACCGGCAATTTCGAGGCCACTTGGCGGGATGTATGGGAGGGCTGCAACGGCCTTCTGGCACAGCTGCGCCAGCACTAATATCACCTGGGCAACGTAAAACCGGCTGCGGAGAGTTCTCCGCAGCCGGTTAATTTCATCTTATAGGAGTTGGTTTAGCCCTCGTCCTCAATGAGGCCGTATCCGCCGTCGTTGCGCTGATACACCACGGAGAAGGCACCCGTGTCGTCATTCTTGAAGGCGAAGAAGGTGTGGCCCAGCAGATCCATCTGCAAGATGGCCTCGTCCACCGTCATGGGCTTGATGGGGAACTTCTTGGTGCGAACCACCTCGAACTTGCTCTCCTCCACCACGTCGGGAACAAAGGTGGACTGCTCCTCCTGGGGAATCACACGGGTGAAGGCGTCCTGACGCAGACGCTTCTCCAGACGGGTCTTATGCTTGCGCAGCTGACGCTCCATGGACGTGACGGCGGCATCCACCGATGCGAACATATCGGAGGTGCTCTCCGCCACACGCAGAATTGTGGCCCCGGAGCGGATGGTCAGCTCTACCTTGTTCCGGTCCTTCTCCACCGAGAAGACCAGATTGGCCTCGCTGTCCGTCTTGAAGTAACGCTCCAGCTTTCCCACCTTTTTCTCTGCATAGTTGTGCAGAGCCTTGGGCAGATGGACCTTCTTTTCCGTAAAGGTAAACTTCATGTGCTTCAGCTCCTTTCGCCCCCCACCAGGAGGGCGTATCATTGGGAGATTCTCTCCTTGTTAAAGAGTATAACACATTTCCTTTGCGGACGCTATACCTTTATGAAAATTTCACAATTTCTTTTTCTCGTTACAGTGTGCCACAGGCATGGCGGGTGACATGACAGCCCAGGTTCACCACACAGGGCAGCCCGGCAATGTGGGTGCCAAAGGGCTCGATGGCCACCGTGAGAGCGGTGGTGGTGCCACCCATGCCCTGGGGACCAATGCCCAGACGGTTGATGCGCTCCAGCAGACGCTGCTCCATCTCCCGGTAGAAGGGGTCGGCGTTCCACTCCCCCGCCGGGCGCAGCAGCGCCCGCTTGGCCAGAATGGCGGCCTTCTCTGAGGTGCCGCCCAGGCCCACGCCCACCACCACAGGAGGACAGGGGTTGGACCCAGCCTGAGACACGGCCTCCACGATGAAGTCCTCCACCTGCTCCTGGGTTACAGAGGGATTGAACATCTTCATCTTGGTCATGTTCTCGCTGCCAAAACCCTTGGGCGCCACGGTGATCTCCACCTGGTCTCCAGGCACCATCTGCAAATGAAGGATGGCGGGGGTGTTGTTCTGAGTGTTTACCCGGCGCAGGGGGTCCTCCACCACAGACAGGCGGAGGTGGCCCTGGACGTAGCCCTCCGCCACGCCCTGGTTCACCGCCTCCTCCAGGCTACCGCCTGTGAGGTGGCAGTCCTGGCCCCAGTTGACAAACACCACGGCCATGCCAGTGTCCTGGCAGATGGGCAGCCCCTTCTCTTGGGCAAACTCGTAGTTCTCCCGCAGGTCGCCCAGAATAGCCTGTCCCACGGGAGAGGCCTCCGCCTTGCACGCCTCACAGATGGCGTTGCGCAAATCCTGAGGCAAAATGGTATTGGCCTGAATGCACAGCTCCCGCACCAATCGGGAGACCTGCTCATTTGTAATTTCTTTCATCATCTCTCCACCTCTCGTCCGTCAATGAATACATGGGTCACCTGGCTGCGCCAGTCCAGGGGAGGACCGTCCAGCACCACCAGGTCCGCATCCTTGCCCTGGGTGATGGACCCCATGCGGTGGTCCACCCCGGCAATACAGGCGGCGTTGATGGTGATGGCCGCCAAAGCGTCCCCCTCTTCCATCCCGTGTCGGGCTGCCATAGCCGCACACAGCAGCAGCTGGGGCGCTGTGGTCTCCGGGTGGTCGGTGCAAATGGCTACCCGTACACCTGCCTTGGTCAGAAGCGCCGCGTTCTCCAAAGTCATCTGGCGCAGCTCCCCCTTGGAGCGGTCGGTGAGGATGGGACCGGTAATCACCGGCACCTCCTCCCGAGCCAGGTAGTCGGCAATCAAATACCCCTCGGTGCCGTGGACGATGGCGTAGTCCAGCCCGAACTCCTTGGCAATGCGCACCGCCGTGGCGATGTCGTCGGCCCGGTGCACGTGGAAGTGAGCGGGCACCTCCCCCGCCACCACCGGGCGCAGGGCGTCCAGACAGGGGTCAAAACTGGGCATCTCCTCCTGAGGGTCGGCCTGCGCCGTGGCCCACTTCAACTGATACTCGGATGACCGGGCCAGCAGCTCTCGGATGACCGCCGCCGTGCCCATACGAGTGGCTGGCCATCCGTCCCGCCCCTTGGGGTTTTCCCCCAGGGAGAACTTCATGGCCGCCGGGGCCTGCACCACCATCTCGTCCACAATACGGCCCGCCGTCTTCATCAGCACCGCCTGGCCTGCAATGGGGTTGGTGGAGCCGGGGTGCACCATCACGCAGGTCACCCCTGCCTCTCTGGCCTCCTTCACATAGGGGTCCATGGGGTTGACCCCGTCCAGCACCCGGATGTTGGGGGTACACACCTGGGAGGTCTCATTGAGGTCCTCCCCGTCGCACCCACATAGCCCCAGGTGGCAGTGGATGTCCATCAGTCCCGGCAAAATATGCCCCCCTCGGGCATCCACAGCGTTCTCCAGCTCTGCGCCATCGGGCAGCTGGTCCATACGCCCCACCTGCTGGATTTTCCCGTTCTCCACCCGGATATAGCCGTTGTCTATGGTCTTGCCCTCCATGGTGTGGATGACTCCGTTGAGAATCATCAAGGCGCATCCCTCCTCTCGACCGAATTTTTCCTCTGGGTTTGCTATACTCTCTTGTGCGGTATCACCGCAGCATGGGAACCCCCATGCAGTCATTCCATTCTCCCGCGCAGCAAAACCTCTGGGCTTCCCCTCTCCGGGGGAAGCCACTTTTTATGCAAAAAAACAGGGCGGGCTTTGGCGCCCGCCCCTATGAGAGCATGGAATCAGCGGCGGCCTCGACGGCTGCTGCGCTTTTCATTCATATGCAGCTCAGACAGCTTGCTGTCCGAACTGGCCATAAACTGTTTGAGCTGATCCTCAAAGCTCACGGGCCCCTTGGGCTGAGGCGGTGCTGCCTGGAAGCTGCTCACGCCAGGTCGGCGGCTGGGACGGCGCTCCCCACCGTTCTCACTCCGATGCCCCGCAGGCCGGGCGTTGGGACGGCGCTCCGGACGGGCCGGAGGAGGAAGCACTTGCTTCATCGACAGGTTGATACGATTGTTTTCGTCAATGCCGATGACCTTCACCGTTACCGCCTGGCCCTCATTGAGATGCTCGTGAATGTCGTTGACATAGGTGTAAGCAATCTCAGAAATGTGGACGAGGCCGGAACGATTCTCCGGCAGCGAAACAAATGCGCCAAACTTGGTGATCCCAGTCACCTTTCCTTCCAGAATGGATCCAACTTCAAACCCCATAAACTTTTCTTTTCCCTCTCCCTGTGATTTCAGGACGCGGGTTTGCGCCCCGTTTTTATTTGGACGTATCCACAAAGCAGATCTCGCCCGGCTCCATCAGCCCCAACATGGCTCTGGCAATGTCCGCCAAGTAATTGGGGTCACTGCTGTGCTGAATGTCGTCGGTGAGCGCGGCGTTTTCCTCTTTCTGCTGCTGTACCTGCTGGGCCAGCTCGTCTCTTTTGTCCTGAGCTGCCATCAGCTGGCTTCTCATGGACAGCAGTCCGATGGCGCCAGCGACCAGGAGCACCAGCACCAACAGCTTTGTACCAATGCCTGCTCGTTTGACTTTCACTATGGTCGGCCTCCTTTTCTGCCTGTGCATCAACGTCATATACAATGTTTATTTTATACCATTTCAACCATTTTTGAAAGCCCTTTTTTTGATTTTTCAAAACTTTTTTTGTTTTCCCAGCCGCACACACGGCAGGTGTCAAAAAAAATCGAACAATCCCGTGAATCCACCGAAAACTTCGAACAAAAATGGGGAGCAAAATGCGACTGGCCGTGGTCAGGTACACTACGCCGCCCAGCAAAAATGCCCCGCCATGGTAGATGCGCACCACCCCATTGCCCAAAACCAGGGCGTGGACAAACACCGCCACCGCCGTCCCAATCCAGAATGTGACATCCAACAGAAACCACAGCCAGCGCCACGGACAGCTCCGGCGTATCCCCCGCATGGCGTCATATAACACACCCAGGCCCAGGCCCAACAAGAAACCTTGTCCGAGCACCTGGGCCTGGGTCATGACATTGATCCCCATACCTTATCGCAGCAGCCGGGAGAAAAAGCCTCCTACATTTCGCTCTGTCCGCTCCTCATAGCTCAAGGCGTCGATCTTCCCTTCCACCTTCAGATCGCCGCCGTCCAGGGACAGCTTTTCAATGTGAAGCCCTTCTCCACTGACCACCAACATCCCCTGGGTGGTGGAGAGCACGATGTTGGTGTCGTCAAACCGCTCCACATCCTCCACCCCGGACACAGTCAGGCCTCTGCGGTCCTCCATCGTCACGTGATGGCGGGCCGCTGCCGCTACCTCATACCCCATGCAACCACTCCTCTTTCCTTGGATGGTTCATGTATATGGGGTTTGTCCTGGGATTATGCCTCTCCAGACTCCTGAGGATCTTCCACTTCTTGTAGCTCCTTCCCCGGCAGACGCTGGCGAAGGTCGTACTTCAAAATGGTGTACACCACCGCCGTGAGGGGGACACTGATGACCAGGCCGATAAAGCCCAGCAGGCTGCTGCCCACTGTCACCGCGGCCAGCACCCAGATGCCGGGCAGGCCCAGAGAGGTACCCACCACCCGGGGATAGATGAGGTTGCCCTCCAACTGCTGGAGCACCGCCAGGAACACCAAAAACCAGAACGCTTTGATGGGGCTGATCATGGCCAGCAGCAGTGCTGCCAGTACAGCTCCGATGTAGGCGCCTGCCACCGGAATCAGCGCAGAGACGCCGATGATCACCGAAATCAGGGGTGCGTAGTCAAAGCGGAACACCACCATCCCGATAAAACACAAGCTGCCCAGAATGCAAGCCTCAATGAGCTGACCGGAGACGTATTTGGTGAAGGTATCTGCCGTCAGACGCACTACGGCCAGCACACGCTTGGCAATGGATTCGGGCAGGTACACCACCACCAGGCGGCGGCACTGCGCAGTGAGCTTGGGGCCACCGGAGAGCATATACACGGAGAACACAAAGGAGATCACCGTGGTCACCACCGCCGACACCAGAGAGCTGGTGGCAGAAATCAGATGCGGCACCGTGCCCGTCAGGGTATCCAGCACCTGGTTGAGGGCATCGCCCAGGATATCGTTGATCTTATCCGGTAGATTCAGCTTGGCCAGATTCTCCAGCGAGAGGCGCTGGGTGATAAAATCAATCACTTCCTGCAAGTTTTCAGCATAGATGTTCATGTTGCCCACAAAGCGCTGGATGCTGCGGGTCAGCTCCGGCACCACCAGGGAGATGAGCACACCGATGACGGCAAACAGCATCACATAGGCGGTGACCACCGCCAAAGGCCGGGCCAGCTTCTCTCCCCGCTTGCCCAAACCCTTGGCATAGAGGCGGGCAAAGAAATTACAGGGGCGGCTGAGGATAAAGGCGATGGCAAAGCCGATGAAAATGGGACGGAAGGCCAGCAGCACACCGGAACACCAGTCCAGCACCACGTCGATCTTCACAATCACCACCACCAACGCTACCACATAGGTGATGAGCAACAACAATTTTCGAAACACTCCGTTGTCCAACGTCAGCACTCCTTTGCTTTCATTGTTCTCTCACAGTGTACCATTATACCTCTCTTGCGTCAATGAATACCAGAAGATGCTAATCTTGCCGTCAGAATGAGTTGTGCACGTCGTCGCCTCGGGCCTGTTCCAGGTTCATTAGCTTCTTGCGGGCTGCCGAGTGGGTGAGCATGGCGGCCAACAGCTCGTTGTCCTGGGTCTCAATGGCCCGGCGGTAGGCGGCCAGGCGGCCCTCCAGCCGTTTCACCGTCCGGCTCAGAGCCTCCCGATTCAGAGAAAACAGCTGGGTCCACAGCGCCACATCCAGAGCTGCCACGCGGGTGCAGTCACGGAAGGAGCCGCCCTCAAAGCCCCGACAGGAGAACAGCTCCTCATCGTCGCACACCGACAGGGCTATGATATGCATCAGCTGGCTGGTGTAGGCAATCATCTCGTCATGGCGCTCCGGGGTGGTGCAGATGACATCCCGGAACTGACAGAACCGAGCCATGCGCTCCACCAGGTCCACGTGCTCCTGACGCACTCCCTCCGGAGGCGTCATGATAAAGTGGGTGTTTCGGAACAGCCCCGCCTCGGCGTTGTCAATGCCGGAGACCTCCTTACCCGCCATGGGGTGGCAGCCGATGAAGTCCACGTTGTCGGGCAGACACTGCGCTCCGTCCATAATGGCCCGCTTGATGCCGCACACGTCCACAATGACACTGCCCGGTTTAAAGTGGCTGCGGTGCTCCTCCAAAAAGGACACAATGCCCTGAGGGTCCTGGGCCAGAATCACCACGTCCGCCCCGGGAAGCTCTTCCGCTGCGTCATAGGTCACACGGTCCGCTGCGTGCCGCTCCACCGCCTTCTGATAGGTGGAGGCAGAGCGCACCACGCCCACCACCTCATAGTCCTCAAATCCCTGTAAGGCCATGGCCATGGACCCGCCAATCAGGCCCAATCCCACCACCACAATTCGTTTCTCTGCCATCGGTATTCCTTCCCTTCTGATGCGTCTTCCCCATGATGGGACCATGGGTGTTTTCTTTCTTTGCAGTTTAGCACTTTCAAGCGTCAAAGTCAATGGACAATCTCACTTGCACCTCACCGTTTCCTATGCTACTATATTTGTACCCGATTTTCATAGAAAAAGGAGCGTCTTTCATGGCTTTTCACATCACCACATCCGAATTTTCTCAGACCATCCAACAGGCTCTGGACACCCTGCACCCCAACTGTGATCCTGAAAAGCCAAATCTGCACCTGTGTCCCCGCCTCGTCTCCTGCGACGGTCCCTCCCTCTCCGTGGAGTTGGAGTACGACACCAAGGCCTGGACCTCCAATCCCATGGGTATTGTGCACGGCGGCGTGCTGGCCCTCATGCTGGACAACGCTATGGGCCTGACCTGCTACTGCATCTACGGCCACTTCACCCCCACCATCTCCATGAATCTCACCTATGCCCGGCCTGTGGCCCTCAACGAGACGGTTCGGCTGCGGGTCACCACCCTCTTGGCCGGCGGCACCACCGCCCAGCTCCAGGCCCAAATCTATCTTCCCGGACAAGAGGAGCGGGTTCTGGTCTCTGCCACTGGCGTGTACTGCTCCCGGACTCGCTCATAACGTCCCATGCTGGTTATTGACTTCTCTGCACTGTGGTGGTAACGTATTTGATAAGATTATGACCATTTGTTTCAGGAGCTCTTCATATGGACAAAGAACATACACAGGGAACGTCATCCCCAAAATCAGAGGCCACCAAACAGCTTCTCTCTGAAATCTCCTATCAGTTATTTAAGGAACAGGGCTTCGCCCAAGTGGGTGTGCGGGACATTGCCGCCAAGGCCGGTATGACCACCGGAGCCTTTTACTATTACTTTAAAAGCAAAGCCGATATCCTCAATCACCACGCCAACATGCGGGCCCGATGGCTGTTCCATCAGGTCCCGGGTATGCTGGAGGGGCTCTCTCCCCTGGAAAAGATCCGACAGTTTTTAGGCAGCTATCTGTGCGAGGTCTTTTTGGATGAGGGCTGGGAGCTGTGCGAAAGTCGCATGTTTGCCCGGTACTATGACAAGCGGGAGAGCTCGGGGCTGTCCTCCACCATCCGCCTATACTGCGAAGAAGCCAAAGAGCAGGGGCTCTTAATCCCCGACTGTGACGTGGACCAGATGGCCGGCGACCTGGTACTGGCGTGCCGGGGCGTGGAGTACGACTGGTGTCTGCGCCATGGCAGCTATAACATCCATCAGCGGATGTTCCGTCTGGTGGACATGGTACTCAGCCACTACAAAAAAGCTTAACCAAAATAGACAGCACCCTGTATCCAGGAGCAATCCGGATACGGGGTGCTGTTTCATACTATCTTCTTTTTTCTGTTCGGATGCGCTCCACGTCATAGGTACGCACAAACCCCGACACGTCCGCCCCGGTCTCCACACAGCGGAAGAAGATCTCCCCGCAAGCTCTGCTGTCGCTTCCGGCGTGGTGGTGGTCCAGCTCCAGGCCGAAGTAATCGCACAGGGTATTGAGCTTGTGGTTGGGGGACTGGGGAATGAGCCGACGGCTCATCTGACAGGTGCAGGCATAGGGCACCCGCTTATGCCAAGTCAGACCATAGTCCCGCAGGCACTTGGCCAACACCGACATGTCAAAGGGCGCATTATGGGCCACCAACATCCCCTGTTCCAAAATGGGACGTATGGTCTCCCACAGCTGGGGAAAGGTGGGCTCATGGGCCACCATCTCCGGGGTAATCCCGGTGAGCTCCACGTTGAAGGGCTCAAACTCTTCCTCCGGATTGACCAGGGAATAGAACTCCTCCACCACCTGTCCCCGCTCCATCACGGTAATACCAACCGCGCTCATACGGTCGTTGAGGGAGTTGGGGGTCTCTACATCAAAGGCAACAACTCTCTGGGACATCTCTCACAGGCCTCTCTTTATGTTTTTTCACTGCCGGCCATTCTACCACAGATTTTCCGTCCCGTCTACCTCACAGCTGTTCCTGCCACTGGGCTTCCCGGAATCCCACCAGCACAAATTTCTCTCCTATCACCAGGGGACGCTTGACCAGCATGCCGTCGCTGGCCAGCAGCTGATACTGCTCCTCCTCAGACATGGTGGGCAGGCGGTCTTTCAGCCCCAGGGCTTTGTAGGCCAGACCGGAGGTGTTGAAAAACTTCTTCAAAGGCAGGCCGCTCTTCTCATGCCACGCCTTCAACTCCTCCGCTGTGGGATTCTCCTCCTTGATGTTCCGGGCCTCATAGGCCACCCCCCGCTCATCCAGCCAGGCCTTGGCCTTTTTACAGGTGGTACAGGGGGGATATTGCAAAAATAAGACACTCATAGGTTATGCTCCTTTTTACTGGCTCTCCCGCCCCTGATACGGGGGACAGAGATACCGCTGTTTGTTTCGGGTGGCCTTTCCGTACTCAATGGCCTCCACGGGGCATTTGGAGATACAGGCCATGCAGTGGGTACACTGGGCGCCCCACACAGGCTTTCCGTTCTCCAGATGGATGTTGTTGAGGGGACACACATGTTGGCACTTGCCGCAAGAGATACAGGTGTCCTTGGCATAAAACTTCTTGGCCTTGGCATAGAAGCGGTAAAACGCCTGATTGACCACGCCAGATTTCAGGCCGTCCCACTTCCCAGTGGAAATAGGCGGGAAGGACTTGCCCTCCTCCATCCACTGTTCCCCCTGCTGCAATGTGGCCACCGCCTTTTGCCGCATGGTCTCAGCCTGGGCAGGGTCGGGGGGCGTAAACATCACCAGATAGTTATCCGGCATCACCACCGGCAAGGTCCCCCGATACGTCAGAGCCTTTCGCTGGCACAGTTCCTGGAGTTTGGGCTCTGCATTCCCCACCTCTCCACCGCAGGTCATGACGAAGTAGGCGTCCCGACTGCCGCTGAAATGGCCGCTGATGATAAAATCTTCCACAATTCTGGGAATCTGCCAGCAGTAGGTGGGCATGACAAACACCCAGGGCTTCTCTGATTGCAGCTCGGCTGCCACGCCGTGGCGAATATAGTAGAAGGTGTCCAGCAGGTCATCCTTTCGGTGGTCCGCCAGCCACTCCGCACAAAATTGGCTGTTTCCTGTGGCCGAAAAATAAACAATCATATTCTTTCCTCCAAGGGATCCTTCCCTTTCTCCTTACGCACACAGTAACCGAATTTGGCCCCGGTGTCAATGTTCCAAAGAGAAAAAACTACACATAAACTCCCTGTGAAACCATGTGAAATCTGTGCGTATCGGGAGGAATATTTCCGTTTCGTTCACAACTTGGCCTGGATATGGGTTTGCAGCACCCCTGCCACCGCCGCCAAAGTGTCATCGGGCAGCATTCCATACTCCCCATACTGGGCAGCGGCGGCGTCTCCCGCCGCCCCGTGGAGGTACACCGCCCAGGCCACCAGTTCCCCGGGACAGGAAACACATCCCGTCAGCTGTTTTTGACCCAGCAGCGAGGCAATCATCCCCGCCAGAATGTCCCCGCTGCCTCCCTTGGCCATACCGGGATTCCCGGTGGTGTTGCGCCACACCCTGCCCTGAGGGTCCACGGTGAGGGTCTCATGGCCCTTGAGCACCACCACGCAGCCCGTGTCCTGAGCCAGCTCAGCCGCCTGCTCCACCCGGTCGTTAAGCGGCAGCGAACATCCGGCTAAGCGGGCAAACTCTCCATCGTGGGGCGTGAGGACGGTGAGCCCCGTTCGGGTCCTGAGCCGTTGGGTCTGTCCTTCCAGGGCGTTGAGGCCGTCCGCATCCAGCACCAGCGGCCCCTCCACCTCTTCCATCAGGCGGAAAACGATCTGCTGGGCCCGTGGGCTGCGCCCCATCCCTGGGCCCGCCAGTACCACATCACAGCTACGGGCTCGCTCTACCAGTTGCTCCGTATCGTCGAGCAGCGGGAAGGGCATGGCGCTGGAGCACCGGGTGGCTACCATGGGATACACATCTCTGGGCACACCCAGATACACCAGACCTGCTCCACTGCGCAGTGCTCCCTGGGCGGCAAACACCGGAGCCCCGGTATACCCTTCACTGCCCGCCACAATCAGAAGCTTTCCGTAGTCCCCCTTGTGGCTGTCCCGCTCCCGCCGGGGCAGCCGGACCATCTCATTTGTCACCAATCGTTCTTCTCTCACGGCTTCTCTCCCCCTTCCATGAGCTTGCCCACGATATAGGAATAGTTCTCCCGTCGGTGCGGGAGAAGGCAGGCGCTGCAATCCTTTATACCTCCGGGGGTATAGGTGAAGTTTCCTCCGCACTTCTCCCCCATGAGATACAGGGGGCAGTAGCAGAACAGGCAGTTAAAATTCTCCGGGTTTTGGGTGGGATGACAGGGAAAGAACTCACAGCTGGTATGTGAGAAAAACTCATAGTTATGCAAAGGCTTATTATTACTCATTGTAGTCCCCCAAACATCTCGCCCACCAGCTGCATCTGCTCCTGGGTAGGCTCCCAGCCGAAGGCGATCTCCACCACACAGTCCTGGTAGCACAGCAGATAGGTCCGCAGGCGTACCCCATCCGTCTTTCTATATGCTTCCTGGGCCAGCCAAGGAGCGGCGTCTACCTGCTCATGGTCTGCCCACAGCATCTCATCCCGGCACAGGTCGTACAAAATGGGGAGTTTCACCAAGGTCACCGTATACATCACGGTGTCCATGTCCTCTTCCGGCCCGGTCTCTTCCTCCGTAATCTGCCAGCCCTGATACTGCCCTAGGACCAGAGATTCCTCCCCGTCCCGGCTGACCCAAAACTCCTGGTCCCCCACATCTCCCCGCAGCTGCTCCACCGTCAGGGGCAGCCCGTCGGGGAATTGGCTCCACCAGCTGTCTGCCGCCGTGGGGGAAAACCAATCCAGGCGCATATAGCCAAAGGTTATGACACTGGTATAGGCCATAATAAGGAAGAAGTACAACGCCGATGTCACCAGCTCATTGGTACCCCAGGATGCCTTTCGCCTTCTCAGCACATCCCGCATCCACAGCACCAAATTCCACCCGATTCCAAACGATAGCGCCGTAACGAGGAAAAACAGACGGGCATTGGCCCATGGTTTCAACACCAAGGTAGCCACAATTCCAGTAAGCCACAAGACGACATACGCCACTAGGACCCAACGGACGACCTTGCCCCACGGCCCAGTATCCAGCCACTCCCCCTGGGCCGCCAGCTTCTTGGCCTTCCGGTGCCACAGTTCATATGGGACCAATTCCGCTCCGATGGCCACAAAGAGCAAAAGGTCCTCCAGGACCCACTCCGCCCGAGTGGAGAGAACCCACAAAGGCAGCTCCAAAAAACTCCAAAGGTTGAGCAGCAGTATCGCCAGCGTCAGGCCAAAACAGACACGGTAGACCCTCAACGCCCCCTGTTTCAAGGCCCGGTGCATCCCCTCCACATAGGCCACCGGATCGGTCTCCATGGGCAGAGGGTGCGCCGACCAGTTATAAAACACCTGCATGGTGGGGGTCTCCACCGTCAGCTTCCACCCCGTGTGCTCCCCCAGCTCTGCCAGGTCCTCCACCTGTTGGCTGGGCTGGGGCTCATACGCATCCTGATCGAGATAGGTAACCCACACATGCGCGGTACGGGGTTCCACTCGCCGGAACGTCCACCAAATGCCAAAGACATTCTCCAGCACCCAGCCCTCCCGGGCTTGTTTCTCCAAATAGCGAATGGTCGCACCGGAATCGAAAAACGCCAATCGCTTCCAGGTTCGTTTCCGTGTTTTCATGAGCGCTCCTCCTCTCCCATGATCTGTCGGTAGTCCCGGGCCTGGGCACAGATGCGGGCATATTCCTGGTCCAACATCTCCTGCCCCTTGGGGGTGATGAGATAGCTGCGCCGCCGCCCCTCCACTCGGGTCTCCACAATGCATTCCGCCTCCAAAAACTGCTCCAACAGATTGTACAGCGTCCCCGACCCCACATGCACCCTGCCCTGGGTCATGGCAGGCACCTGGTCCAAAATGTCGATGCCGCACCGCTCCTGGCGTAGGCAGAGCAGCACATAAAACATCTGCTCGGACAGGGTCTGAAACTTGGCCCGTGCCATCCTCTCACCTCCTTATCTCGAACATCGAGATTCCTCACCCTCATTGTATTCTCGATGTTCGAGATTGTCAAGAAGATTCTACTTGACAGGAAACCGTACTACTCATATAATACAGTTAGAAAGTGTACTACACCAATAATACAGTTGGGAAGGAAGTGATACACCATGGTGCGCTTTGACGACCTGCGCCTCCGGGATGGGACCCCCATCTACCTACAGATTATGGAGCATCTGAAGGCGGGCATTGCCGCCGGAACCGTGCAGGATGGGGACGAGCTGCCCTCCCGGCGCACCCTCTCCGCCCTGCTGGGGGTCAACCCCAATACCATTCAAAAGGCCTTTCGTCTGCTGGAGGACGAGGGGCTCATCTCCTCCCGAACGGGAAGCAAGAGCTGTGTGTCTCTCTCCGATCAGCAGTCTCAGGCCATGCAGCAACAGCTGCCCAACACCCAGACCTTGGAGTATATCGAAAAAATGCGGGCCATGGGTCTCACCCGCAGCCAAACCGTCGCCCTCATTGAGACCCTATGGAAGGAGGATGTCCCATGAGAAAAACTGGTTCCCTTCTCTATCTCGCCGCTGCCGCCTCATTTGGCCGAGTGTTGATTATTCTGGCGGGAATGGCTGTGGTCCAGCTGGGGATAGCTGTGGGAATACCCCAGTTCTTCCCCCAAATCTACGACGCCCCCCATGTGTTTTCCCACTGGGCGTTTCGACTCCCCGCCGCGGCGGCCTTGATTCTGGTGATGTACACCCTGATGCGCTCCCATGGCAGCCGCCCCACTCAGACGAGCTACACCCTGATGCGTCTTCCTGTGTCCTATACGCAGGTGTTTCTCAGCTATCTTGTGTACGCCGTGGCGGTCCTGCTGCTGTGCTGGTTTGCCCAGCTGGCGGTGGTGGTGGCAGCCACCCAGCTGCTGGCCGCCCTGTACCCCACCTTTGACTGGGGGGAACAGATGCTCTTCCTCACCAGTGTTCAGAGCGGGTATGTCCACGTCCTGCTCCCCCTGCTGGATGGGTGGAGTTGGGCCAGTACCACCATGATCTATGTGGGTCTCGGATTCATCACTGCGGTGGGCATGGTGCGGAGCTGGCAGGGCAAGCTGCTGGTGTGGTCCTTCATCTTCCCCCTGGCCTTGTCCATCACACCTCTGGAGCTGAGAAGTCATTCCTGGTCCACCGTGATGGCAGTGCTGCTCGTTGTGGGCTGCTGTGTGGAAGGAGGCCTTCTGGTTTTGAATCTGCGGAAAGGGGTGGGAGAATGAAATGGAAGCGCTATCTCCCTGTGGAGGCCAATGCCACCGTCCTTCGCCGGGGTTTTGTGGCTCTAACTGCATTCTCTCTGGTGTGCAGCCTGTCCTTTTTCAACGCTTACGCCCGCGCCCTTCCAGGCATCGAGCAGATTGCCGTCTCATTCCCCGGTGTCCAAATGCCCCCCTTCTCCCTGCTGCTGGGGCCCAGCCTCTACGGCTTCTGGGTCTCCGCCCTAGCTATGGTGCCCCTGGCCGGGTACTTCTGGGCTCTGCACACCCGTCTGAGCCACAGTGTATACCTCATGCGGCGGCTCCCAAACCGCTGGGAGCTGGCCCGCCGCTGCCTCACCCTCCCTGTGTTGGCGGCACTGTTCTTCCTGGGTCTATCCCTGGCGCTGTGGCTGCTGGACTTCGCCATCTATTGGACTGTTACCCCGGACCGTTTTCTCCCCTCCTCCCTCTGGGAGGCCCTGTGGAGCTAAGGAGGTTATCGTCATGCTGCAACTGAACCTTGTAAGTAAGACCTATCATCTGACCACCCATGCCCTGCACCAGGTCAACCTCTCCATCGCCCCCGGCGAAATCGTAGGGCTGTTGGGGGAGAACGGAGCGGGCAAGACCACCCTGCTCAAGTGTATGCTTGGCCTATTGTCCTATCAGGGCTCCATCACCCTGGACGGGGTACCCATCGGCCGGGACAACATCGCCCGTCTCAGCTTTGCCACCTGCGAGCACTCCTTTTTCCCCACTCTCACCCCCCAGGAGCACCGGGTCTTCTACCGGGAGCACTTCCCCACCTGGCGGGATCAGCGGTTTGAAGCCCTCATGGACTTCTTCCGCCTGCCGGGAAACCGTCCCCTGCGTGCCATGTCTGTGGGCCAGCAAAACCAGGTGGAGGTGATTTTGGCTCTGTGCCAGGGGGCGGACTACATTCTCATGGATGAACCCTTTGCCGGAAACGATGTATTCAATCGAGAGGACTTCTACAAAGTGCTGCTGGGGATTCTGGAACCCACCGAAACGGTCATCCTCTCCACCCACCTGCTCTCCGAGATCAACCACTTTGTCAGCCGGGCGGTGCTGCTGTGGGATGGTCAGATTGTGGGGGACGTCTCCACCGCCGACCTGGATGAACAGGGATTGACCGTTCTGGACTATGTGAAAGAGAAGTACCACTATCAAACGGATCGGGTGAGCAACGCTCTTTCCCAGCTCAGCGGAGAGGAGGATGACCTATGCGGAAATCGTTAGCGGCTTTTGGCCTGGTATTTGCCCTGTTGGCTGGATTCTTCGGCTACACAGTAGTGGAGGCCCTGGATGCCCAGGACGCTGTGTCCTTCACCGTGGAACAGCAGATAGGGGACCCTGCTGCTGCCCAAGGAGTCCAGTTAAACATTCCTACCGTTCAAAATTATGATATGGCCTGGGACACCACGCTAACCTTGGGCTCTACCCCCACCTGGAGCACAGACTATCGCTATGACCCCGGAAATATCAGCTGGTATACACCTCAAGATAGTTCTCCTATGCTGTCCATTGCTGTGGGAGACACCTCCATGTTCTATATTTCCGGTGACGATTGGTCCACCAACGTCATCGGCCAAGCCTATCGCGAGATCATTGAAGACGTGTCCAGCCGAGCCCCTGCCAAGGGAAGCTACTCTGAAACCGTAGTACTGAGCGACTATCTGGATTATTATCCTGTGATTTTGTCTGATATCCCCCTGCCCGACTCTTACAGTTCCGGCTGGGAAACCTGGGATTTGACCCAAGCCCTCCGCATTCCTGTGGGCCAGGGAGATACCATACAAGTGGATTTGGAACTGGACCAGAATTTTGTCATCTCCTCTATTTACCTCTCCACGCCTCAGGCTCCCTCTCTATACAGCGAAGCAATCCTATCCAACGGCTATTATTATGTGCTTTTTAGCCCCGAACAACAGGATGGCACTCCGGTATCGGGTGCCTCTTCCTATGGGCTATACCGCATCCCCGCCTCTGGCGGCCAGGCTTTAGCTGCTCAAAACTGCACCCTGTGCTACCAAACCAGCGGCAAACCCCAACACCTGGCTTTGTCAGACGGCGGATACCACCTTCTCCTCATGGAGAACCTGGCGGAAAACAACTATCAATTTCTTCTTCTGGACACCCTCACCTATCAGCCGCTGCAGGAGATCCCCATCCAACTCCCAGATGAAAACCATACCTTTATCATCCAAGATTCGTATCTGGGGGTACTGTCCTTATCCGACGATTATCCCGCCCCGCTGGTTCAATCCCTGAAGCTGTGGGCCAAAAATGACTTTGGCCTGTATGTACCCGTATTGGACTGCGACCTGACCCAGGCTCAATTTCCCCTCGGTGTATCGTTCCAAACACACTACGATGGAGAGCGCCTGGTGATGGCCTCCTACCTTCAGACCTCTCCCTCTGGCTATATGGTCACTCCATCTGTGTCGATAGCAGTATGTAACTCGGACGGCCTGGCGTATTCTGCCCGCTTTATCCACAGCCAGAGCATCACAGGATTGATTCAGGTCCAGGACTATCGGCTCACCCTGACTCCGGTGTCCTGAAAAAATTTCCCCACACCGCTGTTTTTCTTCGGCAAGACGTGGTATAATAACAGCGGTACCAAAGGCACCCAATATACATGAATCGGAACAGGAGGTTTTCCCATGAACACTCGATTCCTGCGCTGCAAGCACTGCGGCAACATTGTCGGCGTCATCCACGATGCTGGTGTCCCCATCTTCTGCTGCGGACAGCCCATGGAGGAGCTGACCCCCAACACCGTAGAGGCCAGCGGCGAGAAGCATGTGCCCGTAGCCAATGTGGAAAACGGCGTTCTCACCGTCCAGGTGGGTTCTGTGGAGCATCCCATGGCCCCTGAGCACTTCATCATGTGGATCTATGTAAAAACCGAGAACGGCGGCCACCGCATCCAGCTCAAGCCCGGCGACACCCCCCGCGCCGTGTTCCATCTGGGTGACGAGAAGCCTGTGGCTGTGTACGCCTACTGCAACCTCCACGGCCTGTGGATGACCGAACTGTAACAGATACTCTCCCCCCTTAGATAAAAGAAGCGTGGACTGGCAGTTTCCTGCTGGTCCACGCTTCTTTTTTATCATTGTCCCGTCATAATCCGCAGGATTTCCCGGTCTGTCTCCCGCATACCCAGGCGCCCCAGGCGGGCCACCATGTTCAGAGTGTTCTCCACTCCTTTTTTCACAATGCCGTCCCCATCGTAAAACTCGTGTCCGGCCTTGTACATCTCATAGCCCATCAGCCCCGCCTCCAAGGCCAGAGAGATTTTCGCCGCACAGGAGGCCTTGGCCCCGTCGCACACCATGCCGGACACCACAGCCAGAGAATTGACCAGGGTGTGGGCCACCCCGTCCAGGCCCATGCCGTCCAGATAGGCAATGGCGGCGGCAGCGGCACAGGCCGCATTCACCGCCCCGCAAAAGGCGGACAGGCGGCCCAGGTTGGTCTTTTGGTGGACGGTGAGCAGATTGGATACCACCATGGCCCGGTACATCCGCTCCTCCCCAATGCCCTTCATGGCCGCATATTCCATCACAGGCAGGGAGGCGGTGAGGCCCTGGTTTCCACTGCCCGAGACAATGACCACCGGCAACTCGCAGCCGCTCATACGGGCGTCAGACCCGGCCGCCGCCCGGGCACGCAATCGAGCTTTCCAGTCGTTTCCCGCCTGGGCCATCAGCTCTTTTCCGATCATGGCCCCGTAACAGCCCTCCAGTCCCTCCTGGGAGATGGCCCAGTTCAGCTGGGCCTGCTGCTGGATGGGCTGGCGGATGTCCTCCAGGTCCACGCTGTCGGCGAAGTCCAAAATGCCCTCCACCGTGAGCAGCTGCTGCAAGGGGTTTTCCTGCATTCCTTGGGGGACCTCCCGCTCTTGCAGAACCTCCCCGTTGCGGCTGACATGCACCAGGTTGGTGTGCTGGTCCACCATCCGCACTCGGGCCACATCGTCTCCCGTTCGGACCTCCACCAGGATGTCAAAGGGGTGGGTGGTGTCCAGAGGCAAAATGGTCACCCGCTCCTGGGCCAGATATTCCTCCACCGCCTCCATATCCTGATCGGTCACATGGGCGATGCACTCCAGCTGGGCCTGGGCCTGGGCGGCCACGGTTCCCACCGCTGCCGCCACCTCCAGGCCACGTCTGCCCCCGGTGTTGGGCACCACCACGCTCTTGACATTCTTAATGATGTTGCCGCTGACGTGGAGCTTCACCTGCTGGGGCAGCTTCCCCAGGGTCTGGCGAGCCACCGCACAGGCATAGGCCACCGCAATGGGCTCGGTACACCCCATGGCGGGCTTTAATTCCTCTCGGAGGATTTGCACATACGCTTGATATCTCTCATCGGTCCGTTGCATGGAGCTGTCTCTCCTTATCTGGTGTTTTTCTTCATTCTACCACAGGTCCCGCTCCACAGGAAGGGGCATTTCCCAATCACTCCATCAGCAGGCCGTACTTCTTGCGCATGCGTCGAATCTTTTTCAGCATGGGCTTGGCACAGAGCGATAAAAACACCACGGTGGACACCCCGTGGGTGATGTTCACGGGCACCCCTGCCACGTAGCAGGCCAGCACCGACTGCCAGGTCAGCCCCTCCAACACAGATAGGGCGGTGGAGGTGTCCAGCAACAGGCCGTAAATGACCACCGTGGCCAAAAAACCATATACGCACACCCCCACCAGAGGAACATTCCCCCGCCGCATCCGCTTTTCAAAGAGCAGCCCCGCTAAAAAGCCTATGACGCCAAAGGCAAACATCTGCCAAGGGGTCCAAGGCCCCTGCCCAAAGAAAAAGTTGGACACAAACCCGGTCATGGCTCCCGTGAGGAATCCCGCCTCTGCCCCCAGCCCAATGCCCGCCACGATCACCAAGGCAGTCACCGGTTTGAAATGGGGGAGCATGAAAAACACCGCCCGCCCTGCCGTGGCGATGACCACCAGAGAGGAGATGAGCACCAATTCCCTGGCCTGGGGTCGGCGGTCCTCAAAGGCAGCAAAGAATGGGAGCATCGCCGCCACAATGACACAGATAGAGATAAAATAGTAGCTACGCCCCTTCAAAAACACAATGCCAAAGGCGATAAGCAGCGGGATGAGCACCAAAATCACCCCAGCGGCCAACCTGGTCCGCCGTCCCATGCCCCGGACGGTGGGCACCGAGGCCAACTCCACCCGCTGGGTGTTCAGCAGCCGCCCCGCTCCCAAAAGAAGGGCCAACCCTGCCGCCCCTTGGCCGCAGGCAAACCCGGTCAGCTGCATGTGGCTGAACACCGTCAGGTCCCAGAAGGTGTTTCCCTGGCCCAGAGCGGCGTTGAGTATCTCACTCAGGCGGACGAGCACCACCGCCGCCCCCGCCACTGAGAGCAGGGCCAGGAGGGCAGATAGCCGCACCGCCGCCGTGGCGCATTTCTTGCGCCGCCAAGCTAGCACAGCGGCGAGGAGCAGCGCAGGAATGGACAGCCCCGCTGCCAACTGGGTAACCCTCAGTCCCACCAGCGTCCCCCCGTCCAGGGTCAGCAGCTCCGGGGCCTGCACCAGGTACAGCTGTCGGGCCAACTCCACGCTCTCCCCTACCCGCCACAGGGTGAACTGGTCGGTCAGGCCCTGATAGGCCAGCTCCGGGATAGAAAACCAGGGGGCAAAGGCCGCATTGGCCGCCATGGCCACACACAGCCATACCGCCACCATCACCCAGCTGTCCGCCCCGGTGCCCGTCTTCACTTTGTCTGTGTACATGCCCGCACCACATCCTCCACCGTCACCGCCTGGGGAAAGACCTCCCGTGCCATCTGATTGGCGGCGGTGGTGTAAAAATGATTGCCCAAGAAGAAGTCCCGGGCGGGCTTCTGGCACACCAGCTGGCCCCGGAACAGTAGCCCGCAGGTATCCGCATAGGCGGCGCAGAACTCCACATCGTGGGAGACCATGAACACCGTCTTGCCCTGTTCGGTAAGCGCTCCCAGCACCTGGGCCAAGGTCTGTTTATAGCACCCGTCCAGCCCCTTGGTGGGCTCGTCCAACAGGAGAATCTCTGGGTCCAGCAGCAGCACCTTGGCCAGAGCCGCCCGCTGCTGCTCTCCCCCGGACAAATCATAGGGGTGCTGACCCAGCAGGCCCTCCAGCTGGGTCACACGGATGGCCTGGGCCAAGCGCTCCTCCCGCTCCGTTCTGGACAGGGGCAGCTCTTCCAGCAGCTCCTCCAGGTCCGCCCTCACCGTGTCCTGGACAAAGAGGCACTGGGGATTCTGAGGCAGAACCCCCAGCACACCCCGCTTTCTCACCTGGCCGCCGATGCGGATTTGGCCCCGATAGGGCCGATGTTCCCCAGAGAAGAGGGAGAGGGCCGTGGTCTTGCCCCCTCCGTTGCCACCCATGAGGGCGTACAGCTGCCCTCTGGGCACCTGGAGGTTGAGCCCCTGGAGCACATCCGCCCCGTGGCGGTCGTAGCGGAACCACACCTCCCGGGCCTCCAGGGCCAAATCCCTGGGAGCGGGCTGGGCGGGGGTCTCTACGGGGAGCTTGGGCTTGTCCCGGTACTGCTCCAGCCAGGTCCGCCCCTCCTTCACTGTCATGGGGCAGGCCTCTCCCCCCTCCACCCGGTTGTAAATCTGCATGGGCACCGGGCAGCACATCCCCAGGGGGTGTTGGGCCAGAGCCTGTCCCACCTGCCGGGGAGTGCCGTTACAGAGGACTTTGCCCTCCTCCAGCACCACCACCCGGTCCGCCATGGGGAACACCTGGTCCAGGCGGTGCTCCACCACCACCACGGTCAGCCCCAGCTGCTGGTTGAGCCGCTGGAGGGTGTGGAGAAAGTCGGTGGCCGCCATGGGGTCCAACTGGGAGGTGGGCTCGTCCAGCACCAGCACCTGGGGGTGCATGGCCATCACCGAGGCCAGGTTGAGAAGCTGTTGTTCCCCGCCGGACAACTCCTCCACCTTCCGGTCAAACCAGCCCTGGAGGCCAAAATAGCTGGCCATCTCCGCCACCCGAAGCCGCATGTCGCCCAGCTCCAGCCCCAGGTTCTCCAGGCCGAAGGCCATCTCGTGCCATACCTTATCGGTGACCATCTGCTGCTGGGGATTTTGCATCACAAAGCCAATCTCCCCCGCCTGGGTGCGCAGGTCCACCTGGTGCAGCGGAGTACCCTTGTAGAAGATCTCTCCGGTCCGGGTTCCGTGAGGGGTCAGGGCGCTTTTGAACTGGCGGATGAGGGTGGATTTTCCACACCCGGACCGCCCGCAGATCACCACGAATTCCCCTGCCCCAATTTGGAGGTTCACCTCTCGCAGCGCGGGGACTGACGCGTCGGGATAGGAGAAGGTCAGATTTTGCACATCCAATAACGCCATTTCAAATCCTCCACCAAGTTGAGTATCAAAGGCAGGGCGCACAGCACCCCGTAGAGGGTATAGCACACACAGGCCGGGACGGTGGCCCCGTGTAGCCGCCACACCGGGAAATACAGCATGTTCAGCTGTCCTGTGACCACCCCCGCCACCACACAGCCAAAGCACAGGGCCATGCCTGCCGCCAAGGCGGTGGAACGCCCATCCCATCGGAAGGGGTGGTATAGGGTGCGCCCCCGCAGGCCATAGCCCCGGGCCCGCATGGAGTCAGCGGTGTCCACCGAGTGTTCCAAAGACCATGTGACTAGGATGGACAGCACCCGCACCCCCTTTTTCAGCCGTTGCCATGGGGTGCCCTCCCCCACGTCCCGGCCCACGCACCGCTGGGCTGCCATCACCCGCTTGGCCTGGGTCAAAAACAGGGGAAGAAAGCGCAGCACCATGGAGAAGATGAGGGCTAGGGCGGGAAAGCCCTTACCAAAGAGGTACACCACCTTGTCCTCCGTCATCACGTCCTGCCAGGTGGCACACCACAAGATCACCACCCCCATCATCCCCCCGGTGCATAACCCGTACACCACAGACTCCAGGGTCACCGGGTTCCCCGAGGGCAGATAACCCAGAATGGTGAGGCCCTGGTGGGAGAAGAGGGGATTGATCACCGCCGAGAGCACCACCACCGGAAGGGCCAGCAGGCACACCCGAAGAAGCCCCATCCCGCCCCGCAGGCGGAACAGATAGGCAGCGGCGGCGACTCCCGACAATACCAACAGCACCGGGTGCATATAAAAGAGGGTAACCCCCAGCACCATAAGGTAAAAGATGAAATTGATACCCGGATGACAGCGGGAAAACTCGTCCTTCACGCCGCCCAATCCTCCTCTCTTACAAATCAAAGCCCAGATCGCAGGTGTACTTAAACTCGATGACGTCCCCGTTCTTCACCGTGTACTTGCTCACTCCGTAGTTGGGCTTCACCCCGTTGACGTAGTACATCCAGCCAGACCCGGCTCCACAGTCGAACTCATAGAGGTTGTTGATGCCCTCAATGTAATGGCTGCCAAAGCCGGGGGTGTACTCATACTCCATGTGGATGCCATAGGTCTGGGTGGCTCGGAGGAGCACGTCAAACACCGACTCCCCCTCCTCAAAGGAGATGGCCTTGCGGGACAAAATCACCCCGTCCGAGGGCACCAAACTCTCCTTCCCTGGGGTTAAGTCCTCCATACGGCCCAAAATGGTCTTGCACTCAATGGAGAGATAGCAGGTGTTGACCTTGGGCGTGGGGGTCGGTTTGGGGGTGGGAGCAGGCGTGGCCTTCACCGCCGGCTTCTGAGTGGGCTTGGGGGTCGGCGCCGGAGTGGCTGCCGCTGTAGACGACTCCCCCCGGTCCTGACTCTGGGCGGGCTGCTGGGTCGCCGCCGGGGCCTCACTGGCCTGGGGTTCCCCAGAGGGCTGCTCGCTGGGGGCGAGGCTCTCCTCCACCCCCACGGTGGGGGACACTGTGGGGGTGACCACAGCGCCCTGCTCCCCCGTGTTTCCACAGGCCGCCAAAGTCAGCAGCAGCAACAGGGAAAACAGGCACATCCATCGTTTCAAATGCTTCATAGGCTCTCCTCATACGCCGGAGGCTTTTTAGCCCCGGCTCTTTCTCTTATGGTCGGTCCAAACAGCGGCACACAGCCCCGCTGCGCTCATGCCCAGAATCACCAGAGATTCCACCAGGGGGCTGGCATCTCCGGTCTGGGGCACCTGGGAGTCCTCCTCCCCGCTGCCCGGATTCTCTCCGCTGCCTCCATCCTCTGTGGGGGGCGCGGGGGTCCACTGGGTCAGGTCAAAGAGGGTGTTCTCCCCTGCCACAAAGCGGCGGTAGGCCTCCAGGGCGTAGCCGATCTGTACCGTGCCCATGCCGTCGGGCTGGTCACTGCTCATAAAGGTGGTAAAGCCGGACTCCCGCTTGAACTGGTCCAGCTTGGTGACCAGATTGTAGTTGCCGTGGGTGAACCCGTTGTCCGGGTCCAGGGGGTCGATACCCGCCACCGCCAGGGCGGTGAGCACCTGGGCGGCGGTACAGCCGTTGTCGTCTCCCTCATTGATGTAGCCGCAGTCGCTGGTCATCTGGCTGCGCAGGTACTCCAGGGCGCGGTCAAAGGCCAGGCCAACTTGCTCCATGTCCCGGTAGGGGGCCAGGGCCTGGAGGGTCATGGCGGTGACGTCCACGCTCACCGTGTCCGCCGAGGACAGGCCAAACCCGCCGTTGGCATTTTGGAAGGTGAGAAGTTTCTCAATGAGGGTCTCCCGGGTCCACCGGGCATCCTGGGGCACCTCATAGTCCTTGGTATCCAGGGCCAACAGGGTGTAACTCATCATGTTGGAGGTCATGCGGTCCAGATTGGGGTAGTTGTACAGGGTCTCAATGAGGTCCACCCCCGCCACATCGGTGGGGTCCTTCCCCACGGCCAGCAGCGCCACCACCACGCGGAAGTAGTCGGTGGGCAGCATTCTCCCGCCGCTTTCCAGCTGCTGGGTGATACTGGCGTAGTAGCTGTCCAAATCGCTCTGGCTGAGGCTGGCCCCGGCCCGGAGCAGCGTAAACAGGCTCCACTCGGCCCCATAGGTGTAGTTCCCCTCCAGCTGGCTGTCCAGGTAGGACAGAGCGTGGCGGATGTTGCCCGTGACATATCGGTCAAAGTCCAGGTCCTCCACAGCGTCCGGCTGGGTCACCGTCACGGTGAACTGGATGGGCTTGGCTCCCTTGGTGTCGTCCAGGGGAGTGCCCGTCACCGTCACCGTGCCCTGCTCCAGGGCGGACAGGGTGTGAGTGGTGGTCATGGTGCCGGGGGTGCTGGTGACATAGTCGTTGACCTTCACAATTCCTTCCTGGCTGTAGGTCCAGGTAAACCGCTGGTTGGTGGCGTTGGAAGGAGTCACCAGCAGGTCCAGGTTCATGGACTCATACTGGGCCAGAGTGAGGGCGGTCTCCTCCATCTCCACCTTCTCCAGGGGGTATTTATACTCAAAGCGAATGGTGAGGTCCTGGGTGGCTGCGGGGTTGTCCACGCTGGTGACGGTAAACCGGGCCGTGCCCGCCTTCTTGGGAACAATGCCGTTGCCGTAGGTGGCCTGGAACTCCGCCACATCCGGGTCGTGGGACACCCACACCACGTCCTTGACGGTGGCGTTGTGGGGCTCAATGTTGATCTCATACCGCCGTTCCGGGTCGGTATCATGGGAGGTAATGCCCACGTACTGGTTGCCCAGGCCGTTCCACCCCTCAATGTAGAACACCTCAGGATAGGTCACCGTCAGACCGATCACGTCAATGCGCTGGGCGGTGGCCTGGAAACTCACGGTGACCTGGGGGCTATCCGCCAGGGACACGGTAAAGGTGTGCATGGACTGGTCCTCGGCAAAGAACTCCAGGCCGTTCTCCCCATCCAGGGTATAGATATAGGAGCCCTCAGTGGAGGTCATCTCCAGAGCCTGATTGGGGATGGTGATGTACACCCCGTCCAGGCAGCCCTTCACCGTCAGCTGCTGGGGCTGGGTGCCGCTCAAATGGAGGGGCTCCTCCCCGGTGACAGGCCAGCCATCCTGGTACAGCTTCAGGTCGGTGACCTGGGTGGGCACCACCTTCAAGGTGAAGGTGGCCAGCTCCTGAGCCACATACCAGTCGGGGTTCTTGTCGTAGACATGGGCCTGATATTCGCCCACCGAAGGATAAAACTTACCGCCGGAGGAAATGTGGATGGTGGAGGACTCCGAGCCTCCGTTCTGCTGGCTGCAGCTCCAATAGGTGCTCTGTCCCTCGGCTACGCCCTCCAGCACAAACCGCCCCTCATCCAACGCGGAGAGGGTGAAGGTGTGGGTGTCGTCCCACTGGGTGATGCGCCCGTCCGTGTGGTAAAACACCACCGTGGGAGTGGTGGGCACTTCTCGGGGGGTAACGGTGACGGTGCACACGGCACTACAGCTGCCAGCCGTCACCGTAATTTGAGCGCTTCCCGCCTGGTGGGCCACCACCAGGCCGCTGTCATCCACGCTGACCACGTCGGGGTTGCTGCTCTGCCACACCACAGCGTCGGTGGAGTCGGCCGGGGTTACCGTGGCGGTGAGCCGCACCCCCTGGCCCTCCTCCAGGTCCAGCTTGGTCTCACTCAGGGTAACGGACTGGGCGGCAATGCCCGTCACGGTCACCATCACCGTGGCCTTCACCGTCTCGTTGGCCTGGGCGGTGATGACGGCGGTGCCCTCTCCCACAGCCCGGACCACGCCCTGATCGGTGACCTGGGCCACATGGGTGTCCTCACTGTACCACACCACGGTGTCGTTGCTCTCCTCCGGGGTCACCGTGGCGGTGAGGGCCTGGGTCTGTCCCACCATCAGGGTCACTTCCCCGGGGGTCACGGTGATGTCGGTGGCGGGGACCTTCTGGGCCAGCAGTTGGGAGACAATCTGGGTCTGCTCATTCACCTGCTCCTGGGTGGCCGTCCCATCCACCGCCACCTGCAACGCCTGCTCATAGACCTGGGCGTTGGCATCAATCTGGGCCTGGGTCAGCTGGGCCAGGCTGGACACCAGCTTGTCCTTGTTGATCCCCAGAGCACCCTGTCCGCCCCCTGCGGCAGGCGGGATGTAGTCGGGGGTGCCCTGGGCGCTGTCCTGAACGTAAATGAGGCGAATCACTTCTCCCGCCTGCACCTGGTACTTGTTGCCCACCTTGACGCTGTCCACAAAGGGCCACCAGGCTTTTTCACCCCAGTTCACCTCACCCACCGCTGGGCCATCGTTTGGGGTGACAGTAAAGCCGTATAGGGTGCTGTAGGTCACACTGCCCCGGTCCTGATAGCCTCGTTGCAGCACGTCCACCAGGATATCTCCCTCCTCCAACTCCACCTGGGTGGGAGGCAGATAGTACATGGTGTGGCCACTCTCGTCGGCGTACTCCATGGTCACCGTCACGGTCTGCACTCCGCTCCGGCTGGTGTTCAGGGCCAACGCCCCGGACACCAGGGTCCACACCATGGCCAGGGTCAGCAGCAGACTCAGCCACCGCCGCCCCCTTCTTCTCGCTTCTGCTCTCATGTTCTCAAGTCCTTTCCTGGGAAATGAATATCAAAAAGCGGCTGCAACCCATGGTTGCAGCCGCTTTCAGGCAACACAAAAGGAAGGCCCGCCCATCGCCTTGGGCGCACCTTGGTCCCATCATATGCAGGTCTTCTGGCTCTGGCCTCATCGCCCTGGCCGTCTTCCCAGAAACTTCCGTTTCCAGTGACATATTGGCCAGCACTCTTCCATTACAGCGGCGGCTCCGCACAGGTTTTGCACCTGTTTCCCTTTTCAATCTGCCCGATCACAGATCACACATGTGGTTTATGCAATTATCTCTATTATACATGGCAGGCAGGCAAACGAAAAGGGGAATTTTGCACCCAGGCCATTTCTAGTGATTTTATCCCCATACTCTCCGTTTACCTGGACCAAACTGTTCTATTTCCACATAATATATTTTTCCATGACATTCTCCTTTTCTCTTTTGCAAAATTCCGGTATACTAAAAGCAAGAACCATACACTTCACGAGCTACAGAAAGAAGGTCACTGTATGCCATCTTATTTGGCTGACTACCATACCCACACCCACCTGTCCGGCGACTCCAAATCCCAGCTGTTGGAAAACCTCAACGCCGCCTGTCAGGCGGGGATTCCCGAACTGTGCATGACCGAGCACTGGAACCTCTTAAATCAGAGAGGGGAACGCCTTCCCACTCACTATGACTTTGATGCCGTACTGAATCAGTGGGCAGCGCTCAAAGACGACTGGGCCCACCGGGTGGAGGTACGGGTGGGCATCGAGCTGGGCAACAGCACCGTGGACACCGCCGCCGTCCAGGCCTGTCTGAACTTTCCCGAGCTGGACTTTGTCATCGGCTCCCTCCACTCCGTGAGCCTGGACCTGGGGGGCATCGGTATTTTCACCTATGCCAAGTCCTGCACCGACCCCCAACGGGCCAACGCCGTTTTGGAGGACTACATCCGGCAGATGGAGGAGCTGGTGGAGGTCGGCACCTTTGACGTACTGGGCCATATCATCTATCCCCTGCGCTATTTCTCCCCGGACTTCCACCTCACCCTGGACCCCTGGCAGGACCGGCTGGACGAAATTCTCCGCCGGGTCATCCACAGCGGCAAAGGAATTGAGCTGAACACCACCCAGGGCACCACCGTCCGCCAGTGGCTGCCCCTGCTCACCCGCTACCGGGAGTTGGGGGGAGAAATTCTCACTTTGGGTTCGGATGCCCACCGCCCCCAGTTCATCGGGGCCGGCTTCCAGGAGGCCGCCCAGATGCTCCAACACCTGGGCTACCGCTATGTGTGTACCTATCGCCAGAGAAAGCCCCAATTTCACTCCATCCGCTGACCTCACCCCTACCATCAGACAAAAAGGAGGTATCTTCATGGAACTCAAGGAAATCATGGCCCTGTCCCGCTTCGCCGTTTTGGGCGATACCCTCAACCCGGAAAAATACGCCTATAAGATCAAGCACGCCCTTCTGGAGAAGGGCTACACCGTCTATCCTGTGGGCAAGGAGCTGGCCTCCCTCAACGACATCCCGGACGACATCGATGTCATCGACCTGTGCATCCACCCCACCAAGGGTCTGAACCTGCTCCAGGAGTGCAAAAAGCCCTTCCGCTGCGTGCTCATCCAGCCCGGCGCTTCCGACGAGGCCCTGCTGGCCTACCTCCAGGAACACCACATTCCCTACCTGGATGGCTGCGTGCTGGTGGGCCTCCGGCTGTACAGCAAATAAGCCCCATCCCCATGACAACAACCGCCCCGGCTCTCGTTTCTCAAGAGCCGGGGCGGTTTTCGCATCTTCATTCATCTGTCAGAGGGAGCAGTTGGGAGGGCGGCAGCTCGATCCACACCCCCTGGGCATGGTCCACGGCCTGCCAGTCCCAGTTGGATACCTCTATTTGCAGCGCTCCCGCTCCACATGCCAGGGACACAGACACCGAGAAGGGCCCCTGGTCCACCTGGGTACAGGAACAGAATAGCCGATGGTCCCCGGGGCCATCCACCAGACGGATGTGGTGGGGCTGGATCGCCACATAGGCGGCAGTTTGGGGCACCTGCACTGGTAGTCCCCAGGCTGTGGCATATACCCCTCCATTTTCTCCATGCTCCACCGGGGAGATGTTAGGGCAGCCCATGAGGCGGCAGGCCGACAAGGTGCGGGGATGGTTGAAAAACTCCTCCGCGGTCTGCATGGGCTGGGAAACTCCGTGGTGGACCACACACACCTGATGACACATCCGCCGCACCTCATCCCGGCTGTGGGTGACCAAAAGGCAGGGGCCGGAGAACTGCTCCAGGAACCGGGACAGTTCCCCCTGAATCTCCCCCCTCAAGTGGGTGTCCAGGGCGGAAAAGGGCTCATCCAGCAGCAGAACCTGGGGCTGGGCGGCCAGAATCCGGGCCAGGGCCACCCGCTGCTGCTGTCCCCCCGAGAGCTGACGAGGGCGCTTGTTCCGGTGCTCCTGCAACTGAAAGCGGTGCAGCAGCTCCTCCACCGCCGTTTGGTCCCGAGTGGCCACGGCGATGTTCTGCTCCACGGTGTAGTGGGGAAAGAGGGCGTACTGCTGGAAGAGATACCCCACCTTCCGCTGCTGGGGCGGCAGGTTCACCCCCTGTCTGTGGTCAAACAGCACTCGACCGTCCAGTTCGATGTGTCCTGCGTCCGGGGTGAGCAGTCCGGCAATACACCGCAGGGTCACCGTCTTACCGCTGCCTGAGGCGCCCAGCAGTCCGGTCACCTCCCCCAGAGGGGCGGTAAAGGAGACCTGGAGCCGGAATTTCCCCAGCTGTTTTTCCATATCTACCGTCAGGGACATGTCCGTCACCTCTCCTTGCGCTCCAACAGATTGATGGCCAGCAGCACCACCCCGGAGATGGCCAGATTCACCAGCACCCACCGCAGCGCCATAGTATCGTTACCCGTGCGCCAAAACTGGTAGACCGTGGTGGAAATGGTGGCGGTCTTTCCCGGGGTATACCCTGCGATCATGGCGGTGGCCCCGTACTCCCCCAGAGCCCGGGCGAAGGCCAGCACCGTTCCCGCCAAAATTCCCTGGCGGCAGCAGGGCAGCTGAATGTGCCAAAAAATCCACACATTTCCCCGCCCCAAGGTGCGGGCGGCATCGGTGAGGGTGGTATCATAGCTCTCAAAGGCCCCCCGGGCGGTGCGGTACATCAGGGGAAAGGCTACCACCGCCGAGGAAAACACCCCCGCATACCACACCATGGTCAGGCGTACATCCAGCAAGCGGGCCACCACACTCCCCACTGTCCCGTTGGGCCCCAACAGGCACAGCAGCAGATAGCCCACCACTGTAGGGGGCAGCACCAGGGGCAGGGTGAGCACCACGTCCAGAACGCCCTTCACCACCGGATGGCACCGGGAGATTACCTGGGCCGCCCACAGGCCCACAAAGAAGATGAGGACGGTGGACAGGACGGCAATGCGCAGAGAGTTGAAGAGTGGATACAGGTCCATCAGTTCTCCCCTTGGGCAATCAGGGTGAAGCCCACATCCTTCCAGACTGAGATGGCCTCCTCATTGGTGTAGAGGTAGGTGAGGAAGTCCTCCGCTGCGTCATAACTGTCCGCCCCTCCGCTCTTCATCGCAGCGGCGGGATAGATCACCTGCTGGCACATCTCCGGCGTGGCGGCATCCACCACGTTGAGGCCATAGGTGCTGGCGTCGGTGGCATACACCATACCGGCGTCCACCACCCCCTCCTGCACCTGGCGGGCCACCTCCGAGACGTTGGAGGCGTAGGTCACCTTGCCCTGGTCCTCCAGCTGGTCCAGAGAGTAGCCCAGGTGGTCCAAAATCTCCAGGGAGTAGGCTCCCACCGGCACGTCATCGTTGCCAATGCACAGCAGATCGTCCCCGGACGCAAGGTCGCTAAAGGAGTTGATCTTGCCGGGGTTCTCCGGGGGCACCGCCAGCACCACCTGATTTTCCAGCAAGTCGATGCGGGTGTCCGAGTAGACAAAGTCCAGGCCGTCGGTGTTGGCCCCCGTGGTGTCCTGGCTGTCCAGCTGATTCATCTGCTTCTGGGCCGCCGAGAGGAACAGGTCACACACCGCCCCCTCCTCAATCTGGGTCTTTAAGGTCCCGGAGGAGTCAAAGGTAAAGGTGAGTTTGACATCCTCATGCTGGGCCTCATAGGTCTGAGCAATCTGGGTCAGGGCAGATTCCAGAGAGGCAGCGGCAAATACCACCACCTCCGTCTGCTCCGAGGTGGTGGGAGTAGAGCTACAGCCCCACATGGGCAGCAGCAGGGCACTTATGAGACAGGCGCATACCAGTGGTTTCCGTTTCATGTTCTCTCCTCCGTTCGGGCACAGTTTCCACTCTGCCCTGTCAAAATTTCCAGCCCATGGGCCAGGGGCGGCAGGATATACTCCAGGCACTCCCCCACCGCCTTGGGACTGCCCGGCAGATTCACAATCAGGGTCTGGGCTCGGATGCCCGCCGTGGCACGGCTGAGCATGGCCTTGGGGGTGATTTGCAGGGAGTGGTAGCGCATACCCTCTGCAATCCCCGGGGCGGAGCGCTGAATGGCCCGGGCCGTGGCCTCTGGGGTCAGGTCCCGGGGAGAAAATCCGGTGCCCCCGGTGGTGAGAATGAGGTCTGCCCGGTTCTCATCGCACAGCTGACACAGGGTGGTGTACAGGGGCTCAATCCCGTCGGGGAGCAGCTGGGTATACACCACCTGGTGTCCCGCCTGCTCCACCATGCGGGCAATGAGGGGCCCGCTCAAGTCCTCCCGTGTCCCGGCATAACCGGAATCACTGAGGGTCAAAATGGCAACTCTCATGCTTCTCCCTCCCAGATGGTCAGCGCATCCCCCACAGAGATGGTCCCCCCGTGGAGCACCCGGGTGAAGACACCCTCCCGGGGCATGATGCAGTCCCCCATGACCTTGTAAATTTCGCAGTGGGCGTGGCACTCCTTCCCCACCTGGGTCAGCTCCAGCACCACGTCCCCACAGCGAAACTTAGTGCCAATGGGTAGGGTCTTGAAATCAAAGCCCGACACCACCAGGTTCTCTCCAAAAGCTCCGTGGTCCACCACAGCGCCCCGGGCCCGAAAGGCCTCCACCTGCTCATGGGACAGAAGAGACACCTGACGATGCCACTTCCCGGCGTGGGCGTCCCCCTGGATACCCCAGTCCTCCACAAAGGTGGCGGTGTTCACATTTTTCTTCTGGGTCCCCTTCTTCTCGCTGATACACACAGCCATCACTTGTCCCATGGGCCTCATCCTCCTATTTGGTTCATGTTATGTTTCTCGTCTCCCGCCTGGGTCTGGGTGGAAAAGTGGTGCCCGACGGGTTTGTGGTACATGGCCTGTTCCAGAGCCCCCTCCAACGCCGTGGGGGAGACTCCATCCGCCAGATACGGCTTCAAGTCCACCCCGTCCTGATATTGCAGGCAGGTTTTCAAGTGACCATCGGCGGTCAATCTCACCCGGTTACACTGGTGGCAAAACTGGTGGCTCAATGCACTGATAAATCCCACCCGTCCTGCAAACCCGGAGAAGGTGACATAGGTCCCAGGCCCCGCTCCCTTGGGGTTGGCACAGGGCACGGGAGTGCCAAAGGCGTCGGTCAGCCGCTCCATCACCTGCTCCTGGGATAATCCGTGGCGGTCCCGGCCCAGTCCGATGGGCATCAACTCAATAAACCGCACGGAGATCTCCCGCTCCTGGGCCAGTCTGGCCAGAGGCACCACCTGGTCCTCATTGAACTGGGTGGGGACACAGTTCACTTTCACCGTCAAACCGGGGGTATCCGCCGCAGCCTCCAGCCCCTCCAAAACCTGGGGCAGCAGCCCCTCCCGGCGAGTGATGGCTGCAAACTGCTGAGGGTCCAGGGTGTCCAAGCTCAAGTTCACCCCGTCCAGCCCCGCCAGGCGCAGCTGGGACAGCTGCTGGGCCAACAGCACCCCGTTGGTGGTGAGGGATACCGATTCAATCCCCGCTACCCCTTTGACCATCTCCACCAGGCGGTACAGCTGGGGGCGCACCAAGGGCTCTCCTCCGGTGAGGCGGATGTGGCGCACGCCCAAACGGGCCGCCGCCTCCACCACCTGGGTGATCTGCTCATAGGTGAGGATCTGGCTGTGGGGCATCCACGCCACCCCCTCCTCCGGCATACAGTACACACACCGCAGGTTGCACCGATCGGTGACGGAAATCCGCAGATAACAGATGTCCCGCCCGTACTGGTCTCTCATGTGCTCCGCCCCCTCTCCAGGTATTTCATCAGAAAGTCCGCCACCTCCGCCGGGTCATTGAGGGACAGGGTGGGTATCCCCTGCAAACACAGATCGGTATCCGTGACCAAGGCCAGCAAGGTCGCAGGGTCGCACACCGACTGGATAGAGTTGCCCGCCCGCACCAGCTCCACCTTAGGCCAGGGGCTGTGCTTCCCCCCTTCCAGCAGAATGAGGTCCGCCTGGGGAAAGAGCTCCAACAGCCCAGGCAGGTCTGGCGTCTGACGCCAGATCACCTTGGTGGTCTCCCCGTCGTAAATGGCGGCCCCCATAGCCCCAGCCTGGAGATATCGTCCCGTGTCCGTGTTTGGCGGCTCGGGCTGGAAGGTGTGGCCGTCGTGCTTGATCACCGCCACCTGTACCCCGGCCCGGTGAAAGTGGGGGAGCATGGCGGTAATAAGGGTGGTTTTTCCGGAGTTTTTCACCCCGGACACCGCCACCACTGTGGGCTTACTGGCCACGCTCATATACCCCCGACTTGCCCCCCTCTTTGTGCACCAGGTGGATGTTCCCCAGCTCCATACTCTTATCCATGGCCTTGCACATGTCGTAGACGGTGAGCAGGGCCACACTGACCCCGGTGAGGGCCTCCATCTCCACCCCAGTCTTTCCGGTGAGCTTGGCAGTACACCGGGCCTTCACGGCGTTTTGCTGGGGCATCAGCTCAAAGTCCACGCTGACGTGGCTCAGCGCCAGGGGGTGGCATAGGGGAATGAGGTCGCTGGTGCGCTTGGCGGCCATAATTCCTGCCACCCGAGCCACACTCAGCACGTCCCCTTTGGCGGCAGTGCCGCCGGAAATGGCCTCCAGCACCGCCTGGGAGACCCGGATGGTGCCCTCTGCCACAGCGGTACGCAGGGTGGGCTGTTTTTCTGAGACGTCCACCATAATGGCGTTGCCGTCGTTGTCAAAGTGATTGAATTTGGGTTCCATGGTATCTTCCTCCCGGATTCAAAGATAGACGGTGTACTTCTCCCCTGCCTGCAAGTTTTGGCTTCCAGCGGGCACCTCCAACAGGCAGTTGCACCCCACCAGGGAGCGCAGCGACCCGGAGGAGTGATCCTTGGGCAGTCTCACATGCCCGTCCTGATACACTCCACGCAAAAATCGCCGCATACCGCTGGGGCGGTCAAAGGGGGTATCCAACACCGCCCGGCGTGTCTCAAGCTCAAATTGAGGCGCAGGGCACAAGGCGTGGAGCATAGGCCGCCCCAACAGCTCAAAGGTGGCAACCGCGGCAAAGGGATTGCCGGACAGGGACAAAACGGGTTTTCCCTCCACCAGAGAATACATGGCCGGGGTGCCCGGCTTCATCTGCACCCGCCAAAACACTTGCTGTGCCCCGGCCATGGGCAGGGCTTGGTGCAGCACATCCCGCTCCCCCACCGACACTCCACCGGTGGTAATGAGACAATCACTGTCCTCCAGCACCCCTCGCATCTGCTGGGCAGTCTCCTGGGGATCGTCCCCCACGGTGGCACAGGTCACCGCTTCTACCCCTAACTGGCGCAGCCGGGCGGAGAGCAGATAGGAATTGGCGGTGTAGATTTTCCCCGGCGGGAGCGGGCGTACCTGAGGCGACACCACCTCGTCCCCCGTGACCAGCAGAGCCACCCGGGGACGGCGGTACACCCACACCTGGTCACACCCGGCGCTGGCCAACAGGCCCAGAGTGGCGGCGTCCAACCGGGTTCCAGCAGAGAGCAGACAGGTCCCGGCGGTATAGTCCTCCCCCCGCCCAATGAAATTCTGATAGGCCCCCACGGAGGCATAGACCTGCACTACTGTCTCTCCCAGGTCGGTGTCCTCCTGGCGCACCACACAGTCACACCCCTGGGGCAACGGGGCCCCGGTCATGATGCGCACAGCGGTGCCCGGGGTGACCCGCTGGTGGGGCACCTCTCCGGCACACACCCGCTCCACCACACGGAGAGAGACCGGGTGCTCTGGACATGCCCCATGGACGTCCCGGCTTTGCAGGGCATAGCCGTCCAGGGGAGAGCGATCAAAGGGGGGCTGGTCTATGGAGGACCACACATCCCGACTCAACGTCCGGTCCAGGGCGTGGTCCAGATCCACCTGCTCCTCCCCCAGAGGACGGAGTGAGGCCGTGATCAGCGCCCAGGCCTCCTCCAGTGAAATGCGTTCCCGCATCCTATCCCCTCACAGTCCTGTGCCAAAGGGACAGATGGGATAGTGGCACTGGGCACAGCCCAAACACAGCCCGCCGTGGCCCATTTTCTTGATCTCCCGGCGGTCAATGGGCAGTCCTGCGGCAATGCGAGGGAGCACCCGGTCAAAGATGGTGGCCTTGGCATACATCACACACCCAGGCAGGCCCAAAATGGGGGTTCCATCCTGGAAATAGCCCAGCAGGAACATGGCACCTGGGAGTACCGGGGCACCGTAGGAGATGATCTTCGCTCCGGTGTCCTTGATGGCGCCGGGAGTCTTGTCGTCAGGGTCCACGCTCATACCTCCGGTGCACAAAATCATATCCACACCTTTGGCGTGGAAGTCCAGGGCGGCAGCGGTGATGGCGGCCCGATCATCGCCTGGCAGACAGTGGTGGGTGACGGTGATGCCGTAGGCAGCCAGCTTCTCCTTCACCACCGGGGTAAAGCTGTCCTGGACAAGCCCCTTTGCCACCTCGCTGCCTGTGGTGATCACCCCGCAGATGCGCACCTTCCAGGGAGTCAGAGAGAGAATAGGGGTATCTCCTGCCCCCTCCTCCACCCGGCGCAGCCGCTCTTCCTCGATGACCAGAGGGATAATGCGGGTGCCCGCCAGCTTATCCCCGCGGCGTACCGGGGTATTGGTGTGGCGAGTGGCGATGATGATGGCATCATCGTCGTTGATGGCCTCCAGTCGGGCCACGTCCACCTGGAACAGGCCGTCACAGTCGGCCAGCAACTCGATTTTCCCCTCCTTCACCGGAGTGGTGGTCATGTGCTCGTTGCGGCACAGCTTACACAGGCGCTGGGCCGCCTCATTTTCATGGAGCATCCCCTCCTGCTGCTCCCACACGTAGAGGTGCTCTTTGCCCATGGACAGCAGCACAGGGATGTCCTCGGGGGTGACGATGTGGCCCTTGCGGAACCGGGCATCCTTGGTGACACCGGGGATGATCTGGGTCAGGTCATGGCACAGCACATGGCCCACTGCCTGACGAGTTTCAATGAGTTTCATGGGGCGTACCTCCAATCAAAAAAGAGTGCCGTCTGAAAAGACGGCACTCCTCCAAAAGCACGACACACAAGCCCCTTTCTCAAGAAAGGGACTGGGGCTGGAGCAGCTTCTTTTCAAACACGGAAGGCCATTCCGTTTCCAGCATGACCCTGGCCAGCGGTTCATAGGCATATAGCCCTTAGAAGCACTGGCTCGAAGCATTTCTATGGTATTTACTCCAGTGTATCATAACAAATCAAGAAGTACAATATGTTTCTCAAGCCTCCTGCCCTTGCCTAATTGCCCATTCTCTTGTATACTGGCATAGATGCCGCTGTGTTTTAACAACCATCTCACCAATGAAACAAGGAGTGATCTGTTGTGAACCATCAAACCATTCACGCCGCCCATGCCCCCGCCGCTGTGGGGCCCTACTGCCACGCGATGCTGTGCGGCGATACTCTGTATACCTCCGGCCAACTGGGCCTGATCCCCGAGACTGGCGTCTTGCCTGAAGGCGTTGTGGCCCAGGCCAAGCAGGCGCTGGACAATTTGGGCGCTGTGCTCCAGGCCGCTGGCATGGACTACTCCCACGTGGTGAAGACCACCGTGTTCCTGGCTGACATCAACGACTTTGCCGCCATCAACGAGGTCTACGCCACCTACTTCACGGAGAATCCCCCTGCCCGCTCCTGCGTGCAGGCCGGTGCCCTGCCCAAGGGCGGCCTGTTTGAAATTGAGGCCATTGCCGTGAAGTAATCTCCCACAGGGCTCCGCCGAACAAAGGCGGAGTCCTGTTTTCTCTTTTCCTGTACTGGAATTTCTGATCTTCAGTGATATAATGAAACTAGAGCAATTTTACTAGGAGGCATGCGTGATGAAAGAGACCTTACAAGATTTGAAAGAGCGACGCAGCTGCCGGAGCTTTCTCCCCCAGCAGATCAAGGAAGAACAGCTCGACGCCATTCTGGAAGCGGGCACCTACGCCCCCACGGGTATGGGCATGCAATCCCCGGTGATTGTGGTGGTACAGAAGCCGGAGCTGGTGGCCAAACTGTCCAAAATGAATGCCGCCATCATGGGCCGGGACATGGACCCCTTTTACGGCGCTCCCTGCGTCCTCGTGGTTCTGGCAGACACCCAGCGCCCCACCTATCTCTACGACGGTGCCCTGGTCATGGGAAACCTGATGAACGCCGCTCAGGCTGTGGGGGTGGACTCCTGCTACATCTTCCGGGCCAAGGAGATGTTCGCCAGTGACGAGGGCAAAGCTCTGCTGCGTGAATGGGGGATTCCAGAGCACTATGAGGGCATCGGAAACTGTATCTTAGGTTATCGTGCCCCCGGCGGAGTGAAGGACGCCGCCCCCCGCAAGGAAAACTACATCGTACGGGTTTGACCACGATCGGTCCCAGTTGAAACGAGCCAGGGGAACCAAGTGCATGCACCGGTTTTCCTGGCTCTTGTGTAAGTTCTATTCTTTAAATCCAATTTGCCATTCTCTTGGGCATATCTTGGTCTTCCAGTATTCTCCTCGGATTCTTCTCCAGCAATGCATACGCCACTTCCTGGGAAAATTCCTCCTCCAGCATCTCTCGTACATCTGCCATCCACGGAGTTCTATGGGTCGCTGAATGGGCGTCGCTGGCCACCACATCCGCATACCCTCGGTCCACCATAGAATAAGAGAGCTCTTCTGCGCGGTGTCCAAACCGCCCCAGCAAACTGCCCCGGTTAATTTGAAATAAACATCCCATTTCCCCCCAAGTGTTTAGGAGTTCTGGCTGCTCCTGTACATAGAGATAGCGTTCAGGATGCGCCACGATGGGACGATAACCATGCCGCAGAATCGAGTCAAGAATCTCAGTCTCTTCCTGACCACTTCCCGTAAAATGGAACTCTACCAGAGGATAGCGGGAATCATTCAAGGTCGCCAGCCTACCTGCTCTCAGCTGTTGACCCACATCATAGCTTCCCATAATCTCCATTCCAAAGTACAGTTTTAAAGGAATCTGGTATTCTCGGAGCATGTTCTGGAAGTGGCGTTTGTGCTCAATCAAATCTGGCGTGTAGAAATTCTGGTATCTCATGTTACAATGCGGCGTGACAATCATGGCAGATACGCCTCCGTCCACTGCCATCTGTGCCATATGCACAGCCTCATTCCAATCCAACGCCCCGTCATCTACACCTGGCAAAATATGTGCATGAATATCTATCATATCTGTTTTCACTCACTCTACTCCCCCAGGCAATTGCGAAAACCATCCAAATCGGTTGATTCTATTTGCAGGGAATTCCTACTCAACACGCTATTTATTCTTTGACTATCCGACCTGTTGTCCACTTGGCTCGCCCAGCCGCTGAACTGCCTCACGGTTCACCTCTTCCGGGTCTCGATAGGTGGGCACCAGGTACCGCATCAAAGCCACTAATTCCTCTTTGGGCCGCTGGGCAGAGACAAAGTTATCCAGAGACTTCAACCCGCACCGAATTTCATAGCCCGAAATCACTTGCTGCTCTTCCACAAATATTTTTTTGTTTTCCGTGGTGAGCAAATGCTCGCTTTTCATCAAAAGCTCCTCGTATAATTTCTCACCAGGTCGCAGGCCAATTTCCTTGATTTCAATGTCTTTATAGGGCTCCAGGCCAGACAGGCGAATGAGATTTTCCGCCAGCGTGAGAATTTTCACCGGCTGTCCCATATCCAGCACGAAAATCTGGCTCTGTTTGGCCATAGCGCCAGCCTCCAGCACCAACATGGCTGCCTCAGGAATGGTCATAAAGTAGCGGATGATCCGTTTATCCGTAATGGTTACTGGTCCACCATTGGCAATCTGCCGTTTAAAAAGCGGAATCACGGAGCCGTTGGAGCCCAAGACGTTTCCAAAGCGCACTGCACAGTACTCTGTTTGACTTGCACGCTTGCTCTGCAAAATCATCTCACAGAATCGCTTGGTGGCCCCCATCAGATTGGTGGGATTCACCGCCTTGTCGGTGGAAATCATTACAAACTTCTTCACGCCATACTTCTCGGCAGCACGCACCACATGATAGGTACCAAAAACGTTGTTCTTGATGGCCTCGTCTGGGCAATCCTCCATCAAAGGCACATGCTTATGAGCCGCAGCATGGAACACCACATCCGGGTGATACCGATCAAAAATCTGATAGATGCGTCTTTTGTCTCGGATCGAACAAATTTCCACTCTCAAATCCAGTTTTACCCCATACAGTCGCTTTAGCTCCTGCTGAATATCATAGGCGTTATTTTCGTAGATGTCCAAAATGATGAGGCGTCGAGGATGACAGGTGGCGATTTGCCGACACAACTCGCTGCCGATGGACCCACCGCCACCGGTCACCATGACCACCTTGTCCTCCAGGAAGTCGGATACCACCGCTTTGTTCAGCTGCACCGGAGTGCGTCCCAACAGGTCCTCTACCTGAACATCCTTCACGGCGGAAAGGCTAACCTCACCGTTGAGCATCTGGTAAAGGCCAGGGAGCACTCGAAGGCGGCAGCCCGTCATCTTACAGATATTGAGAATTTCAGACTTCTGGTCCGGCTCAATCGTAGGGATAGCAAAAATAATCTGAGTAATGCCATACTGTTTTACCGCAGACTCAATCTTATCTCGTCCCCCTACAACGCGCACACCGTCTATATATTTTCCGTGAATTCTGGGATTGTCGTCAATGACGCAGCACAGTTTTCCCTCTACCCGGCTGCTTTGACGCAGTTCACGGGCTAGAATTTGACCTGCTTGCCCGGCTCCAATCAGCATAATGCGCTGTCCATCTGGCCCGTGTGACCGAAAGAAATGATAGCATACCAGGAAAAATCGCAGCGAGCAACGCATTCCCACCAAAAACACCAGTTGGAAGATCAGCATCAAAAACCAAATGCTGCGGGACAGCGGCAGCTGTATAAAACTACAGCATACAAAACTCACAGCATACGCAATCAGCACTGACACACACATCTGTGTTACGTCCAGCACATTGATGCTGCGCCACACATACTGGTACATGCGCCGCCACGCAAATACAGCAATGGTAACCACGATCTGTACCAGTAGACAATACCCCATTTTGTCCAGATACTCTGGAGGCACTTGGCTGAGGGCGAAATCAAATCGGACCAAAATGGCCAGTCCAGCTGCTGCTCCCAGCGACAGGGCATCCATCACCGCAATCACCAGCATACGCCAAAGCTTGTGCAAATTCATATTCATCTCTCATTTCTCTATCATTTTCTCGTTTTCCTACCGAATTTCTAGATATTTTATCTCTTTATCGGTTATTAGTATACGCTTCACGCCCCACAACTGTCAATTCCCTGTACCTATTTTTGGGGAGTTTACCTCAAATTCTCCACCCGGCATTGCGGTTTGACCAATTTTGTACTATAATGATCCAAACCGCTTTTGCTTCCCTGTTCTACACCACAAATATATACACAAGGGGATGACAATACTATGAATCAGCGATTTTTTTCTCGCTCTGAAAACCAAGAGGTAAGCTGCATCATCAACCGTATCTTTTTGGTGCTATTCACGCTCCTCTCTCTTGCGCTTGTGTTTGTCGCCATCACCAGTAAGATGCTCACACCGCTGCTCACTGGAGTCCTCATCGGTACGGTGGTGATCTTGCTGCTGCTGGTCTGGCTTTTGAGCCTTCTCCACCCCACCAAGGTCCGCCGCACCATAGCTACCATACTGGCTCTCATCCTATCGGCTGCTTTTGCTGTCGGCATCTACTATGCTCAGATTACCGTCAATGCCCTGAAAAACATTACCTCCGGTGGTGTGGAAACCGCTGAGATGGTGGTGTGTGTCCGAATTGACGACCAGCGGGAACTGTCGGACTTGTTGCGGGAGCGGTTCGGTGTACTGGAGGAGTTGGACCCCCACAACACCAAGGCGGCCCTGCTCAAGATTCAGGACGAGTTCTACGTCACCGCCAACACCAAGTCCTACGCCTCTGCCTCGGAGCTGGTAGACGCCCTACTCAACTCAGACATCAATGTCATGCTCATCAACCGTGCCTATTTGGACATGCTCTCTGAACTGGACGGCTACCAGGATTTAGATACCAAGATTCGGGAAGTACGCACCATCTCTGTCACCAGCGAAGATGATACAGATACGCCTTCCCCGGTACCTCTGCCGGAGCACTCCAAAGACCCGGAGGAGGACGACGAGGTCTTTACCGTCTACATCAGCGGCAGCGACTCCCGCAGCAGCGATGTGCTGGCCACAGGCCGCAGCGACGTGAATATCATTGCCACCGTCAACCCCAACACCCGTCAAGTACTTTTACTTTCCACTCCTCGTGACTACTATGTACCTCTGTCCATTGCCGATGAGGGTGATCTCCCCGACAAACTCACCCACGCCGGTATTTATGGCATTGATGTCAGCAAGGACACCCTGGCCCAGTTCTACGACATTGATATCGACTACTACTTCCGGGTCAACTTCACCGGCTTTGAAGACATCATTGACGCTCTGGGCGGGATCGAAGTGAATTCCCAGTATGATTTCAAATCGGGCGGATATCACTTCACACAGGGCATCAACCATATGGACGGAGCCATGGCCCTCTCCTATGTTCGAGAGCGGTACGCCTTCCCCAATGGGGACTATCAGCGCGGCATCCATCAGATGCAAGTGATCACTGCCGTCATTCAGAAGGCCATGTCCCCCGAAATCCTCACCAACTATAATTCTCTCATGAACGCCGCTCAGAATAGCTTCGTCACCTCGGTCCCCTATGACCTCGTCGGCACTCTGGTGCGCAGCCAGCTGTCCAACGGCGGAGCATGGACCATCAACAGCTACTATGTGTCCGGCACCGGGTCCAGCGATTACACCTACTCCATTCCCAACCAGAAGGCCTATGTCACCATTCCCGACTACTCCACGGTGGATACCGCCAAGGAGATGATGCAGAAGGTGCGTCTGGGTCACTCCCTGGCTACCTCCTGATCCCCTACCATTTTACACGGCGCCCATCCCGATTTTCTCAGGATGGGCGCTA